>NZ_JAROKN010000040.1:0-27440 GCF_029455255.1 Arthrobacter vasquezii
CTGCTCACGCTGGCGCCGGCACTTGTCGTGTTCTTCCTTCCCGCCTGGCGGGGTACCGGAGCGTCAATCGGTCAACACGCGATGCGGCTCATCCCGGAGTGGAAGGGCAAGGATTCGTGGGGTCGCAGGACATGGCGTGCCGCGTCAATGGGTGGAACGTATGCGCTGTTGTTGTTCTGCTCCCATTTGCCGGGCGCTGCACCTTGGACGGACGCCGCCGGAGTACTTGCTTGGGTCCTGTTGCTAGCTGGGTTCGTGGCAGTTCCACTGACCGGGCGGCGCGGATTGTCGGGAGTGGTCAGCGGAGCGAGTCTGCGGGACGAGCGCCTGGCGAACATACCGGCGCTTCAATCGGGGGCGCCGGAACGGTCGTGACGAAGACGAGTCGCACAGACGGGTGACAGGTCGCGGACGTTTGGCATTTGGCGCCGGTGATCACCGGCGGGACTGCGCGAGCTGGCGCCTGCTGCACTGGTTAGCCGTTACCCAGGCGCGCCGTCCCTCGGACTGCTCAACCCATTGCACGTACACCAATTCGCTGGTCCAGGCCTGAGCGAAGGCGGGATAGGTTTCGCGGCGACCAGAGGGCCAATTCAGTTCCACCCAGCAGGGAACCCCTTTCGATGGTCGCGTAATGCCCGCAGCAGGCTCCGCCTGTGGCATCGGCGGAATGCAGTCATCTCGATCGGGTGGCGGTGCGGAATGATGCAGGTGAATGAGGAAACATTAGGACGTGGCCACGACGCTTCAGCGCTCGCCGACGTTGAGGCAGTTCTACCTTGTCTGGCCGTTGATCATGGTGCTGGTGGCGGTACTTGCTGCAGCGCATCGCCGGAAGTGGTTTGGCAATCGTACTCGGATGCCTTTCGGTCATGTCGCTGCTAGGCGGCGTGGTCCTCACGGGGATCAGCCAGCGCTGGGCGTTCTTCTCCCTGCCCACTCGCGCATGGGAGTTGGGCCTGGGCGGCTTGGTGGCGTTGGCCGCGCCGTTGCTGATGCGCATGGGAGGGAAGCTGGGCCGCACGGCCGGGTGGCTCGGGCTGGTTACCGTGGTGACGTCAATTTTTGTCTTTACCCATGACTTGCCGTTCCCAGGGTGGTACGCGCTCGTTCCTGTGCTCGGTGCTGCCTTGATGATTGGCGGTGGACAAGTGTACGAACTTCGGTTACTGCAGAATCCGTTGCTTCAATACTTTGGCAACATCTCCTACTCTCTCTACCTGTGGCATTGGCCCCTGCTGACACTGGCAGAAATTCGGCTCGGGGAGGATTTCAACGGTTGGGTAGCGTTGGGTCTGGTGATGCTGTCGGTGGTGTTGGCGGACCTCACCTACAGGCACGTTGAACTGCGGTTCCAACACAGCCGGGTATTGAAGACGAGGGCGGTCAGGCCGTACGCGTTGGGCGCTGGCCTCACTGTCGTTGCCCTTGCCGTCAGCTTCAGCGCTACGAAGGTCCCAGACCTGGATGCCGGCGAAACAGTTGCCGCGCCCAATGGCCAGCAATTGATGTCCGCCCCGACCACCTCCGAGTTTGTGCCATCAAATCTGACACCGGCGCTGGAACGCGCGGAAGCCAGCCCGCCCAGGGTGTACGCGGATGGATGCCATTGGGCGTACGAAACGACGGCGTCCCCGGATTGCACGTATGGGGATAAGGCAGGGACGGAGTCAATCGTTTTGTTCGGTGACTCTCATGCTGCGCAGTGGTTCACGCCCATGGACAAGGTGGCGAAGGAAGAAGGCAAGAATCTGGCCAGCCTGACCAAGTCCTCCTGTCCCTCGGTGGACATCCCCGTTCGGGGTAAGGTCTCTGAGGCCTACCCGCAGTGCGATGAGTGGAGGCAGGACAGCCTCGAGCGCATCAAGACGCTGGCACCTGACCTCGTTGTGGTGTCTAACTACGGCAGCGTCTATCGGGAATTAGGCCGGGACCTCGGGGATTTTGAACAGGCGTGGCGGGATGGTCTGGAACGGACCATTGAGGCACTCCCGGAGGGCACCGACGTCGTAGTCCTGGGAGATACTCCGGGCTGGGAGGTTGCCCCCAGCGTCTGCCTTTCCACGAACCTGCAGGACGTCGGCGAATGCGAGTTGCCCAGGGAGCAGGTAGTTGATGCCGAAGTGGCGAGCATCGAGCAGGAGGCGGTCTAATCGGTGGGTGGTCGCTACGTGTCGCCGATTGAATGGGTCTGTCAGGAAACTTGCTCGCCTATCGCATGGAACCTGCTGGTGTACCGGGATACGCACCACTTGACCAATGAGATGGCAGGTGCATTGGCGGGCCGGCTGCAGCAAGCTTTGGACGTGCCCGATTCGTGACGGCGGCGCCCGGGAATTGCCGTCCGCCGTATTCGCTTGGGGAGACAAACGAAAGTCCTTGTTACCCAGTTTTCCTTTCGCCGGTCTTTTTGATTCTTGACCAGCGGATTGCCTGGTCGTGGAGCATAATTCGCCGGCGCCGAAATCCGACCGGCTGAAGCCAGGCAAGACTGTGCGACGATCCTGTCGCAGGATGTGCGCGAGCTTGATGACGTCAATCACCGATGGGTTACCGAGGTGATTGAGCAGGAGAAGCGGGTGGTGTCGGTCGGTTGGAAGGAAGTGTCGGCTAGCCAGCTTGTGAAGCAGTTCGGGTTCATGAACTAACGGCAGTGGACGCCGGTCGGTGACTTGTGGGGTGGGGAGGGGCAGCGTTCGCAGCTGCTGCGGCTGTTATGGGGGAGGCGAACGTGCTCATGCTTGATGAGCCCATCATGACCTGGATATCGATGCCTCACGGCCGTTGAGGACGGATGGCCGGGCACGAAGGCTCTTGCTCTAGTAGAGCGGCAGATGAAGAGGACTAGCTGTAGCTCGCACATCGATGAGATTAACAGCAGAGGAGTGACGCTGGCAGTTGGGCCAACGTCGGCTTCTACAAGATGGCGGACCTGAACGCAAGAGTGCGGGAATCGCTGGGGGAGCAGGAATCGCTCAAGGAGCAGTGGTTGGCGGAGGGGGTGCTGGGGAAGTAGGACCTCGGAATGGCTTGACTCATCCGCCGGTGCCTTCGACGCGGGCATGCTCTCGAAATGGAAGCTGCTGCCTACGATAGGTTGCACGCTGCTTCGTGGCACTGGAGCACTGGAGCACTTCCAGCTCAGTTTGGCTCCGAAACCACGCAATTCGATTCGTCAGGCAAAGACGCATACAACGCGCTTCTTGTGATGCGACCTGCTTCAATGGTGGGGACGCTTAACGACACAGAGGGTTCGGCGTCAGTTTCGGAGCGTCGAAGGCAGAGAATTCTCGACCCTTGGTGAACGAATGCGGTCATAAGACGACCTTGGAATCTGGGATTGAAGGGAGATCGTACTCGAGCTCGCCAACAAAGAGGGTGGGAGCCACGTCGCCCCAACTTCGCCGGCAGACTATGGGCACTAACACACGAGAACGCGTTCGGTGGGAGCGAGCGACGTCTCTGCTGCCGAAGTTGAGTTCGAGGAATTCCACATAACTTTGGCCATGAGGAAAGATCGTGCACGAACGAACTCCAGATCAAACTCCGAGCGCAATTCCCTGTACAGGGACAGGAAGTAGGCTTGTTAGCCTTGTCCACGACACCGTTGAACGGTGCAAATCGTTTCGCGCACATCGACGCTCTTCGCACCTTGGCGGTGATGCTCGTAGTCTTTTCCCATGCCGGCTTAGGACATATCATTCCCGGCGGAGCAGGCGTCACCATCTTCTTTTCGATATCTGGGTTCATCATCACCTACCTGCTCCTGCGTGAGAAGGCGAAAACTGGCCGGTTCGACATCAAAGGTTTTTACTTCAGGCGTGCCAGGAAGATCATCCCCGCGCTTGTTATAACGCTGGGTATCCCGACGCTCATCTACGCCATCATCGTGCCGATTGACTGGGCAGCTTTCGCGGCGCAGCTCTTCTTCGTATTCAACTGGGTCTCGTTGTCGGGGCACGGACCGGTTCTTCCTGGCAGCCAGGTCGTCTGGAGCCTCTCTATTGAGGAACAGTTCTACATCGGATTCGCCATTCTGTGGCTTATCACGGTGCGCGCCCGCTATTGGCGGGCTATCACTATAGCCATAGCCACCTTAGGCATCGCGGTTCCAACCACACTCCGATTGACGCTAGCGTTGCAGGCGGATTCTTCTGACCGGATCTATTATGGGACCGACACGCGCCTGGACGGGATTGCGCTGGGAATGCTTACCGCGGTCCTATTCCACAGGTGGCAAAGCGGTAATGCTCGTCGGGGGAAGCTCACGCGGGCGTTTGGGAGTGATTGGGCGCTGATTTCAGCCTGCGCCCTAATCCTCGTTTCCCTTCTAGTACGCGATGCTTTCTTCCGCGATACGTTCCGTTACTCGCTGCAAAGCATCGCAACCTGTGTGATCATCACCTATGGACTTCTCCCTGGTGAGGGAATGTTGCGGAGGGCCTTCTTCGCAGTCTCAATCTGGAAGCCGGTTGCCAGCATCGGACTCGCCAGCTACAGCATCTACCTTGTACACCTAGTAATCATGAGCGCATTACGCGAACCCTTCACGTTCGTTCCTCTGCCCCTCTCTGTAATCACCCTCTCTGCAATTGGTGTTCTCATCGGCCTCACGGTCTACCGCTTTATTGAGGTTCCCACCCATGAGCGGTGGAAGAGGAAAGCGGCGAAGCGGGAGCTTGCTGCCGATGAATCAGCGCGCTCGTCCGTGTGAACTCTATCGATATGGGGATTGGAAATAGTCGGAAGGTGTGCGGGAAGGCAGCCGACCGCAGCCCTGCCCGGTCGTGTAGTTGCCTGCGACACTGTGGTATGCGTCGAGCGCGGATATGGTGTGCAACCGCGACCGGGACACCGGTTTTAAACGACATACGGCGATGCGGGTGTAACAACGTGAGCCATGCAGGGGGCAGCACGCCCGATTACCCATTTCGTCGACGACCTCTAGTCGATACATCGCTCGTGTGGCGAAGGTGAACCCGGCTGAGGCTACAGATTCACGAACCAAAAAAACTGCGGAGTCAACGATCGCGCACTTTTACGTAGTTTTACGGAGTTCCTCGACAGGAGGTACCAGAAATCCTGATTGATTGTCGAGCCACGAGCGCTCAGGGCAAGGATCGTCAGCAATAATGTGCTTCTCCACGAAGTTGTGGATGCGTTCCTTCAGGTGTCCCATGTCTAGCTCCTCTTCGAGCGCCACCAGGTTGATGTTGCCCAGTCTTCATCGATTGGCTTGGGGATAACTTGGGCTACTCCCTGAGGCAGCGGGGAGTAAGTGACGCTCAGGGTGCACAGTTGGCACCATATGTATGATCAATTCCGCACTGCCCGCCCCAGGGTTGGGCGGAAGCACACACCGCCCGACGCCGCCCTGCGCGTCGCCATTGTCAAGCCGGAAATTCGGTCGCGACGCGGCAAAGCCGGAATAGGGTGGCCCTGTTTGGGTTGTAGGAGTGACTGGCGTGATCTTCTCGCGGGTTTCGGTCCCGAGCTGCGGGGATAACCTCTCCCACGGTGAATGGCATGACCGGGATGTCGAAGGTAGACCGAATGCCCACGATCAGCTCGCCCTGCTGTGATTGAAGCGGACCCCCGGGGCCACTTCGAAGTAGCCCCCGCTTTCACCATGAAGCCAGAGGACGACACCAATCGAGCACCGGGACGAGGAGGAGTAGCTTTCGTCCACATGACGGCGGGTGTATAGAGGGATCCAGGCGCTGCGCTATCTGGCGTAGGTTTAGGGGCTCCCCTTATTTGTCGCGGTAGTGTGACCGATGAAAGGCTTCCGAAAGGGGGACGGGCCAGTCCTTGGTCCAGCGCCGTCTTCATCCATCAAAGAAGGGAACGCCGTAGCGCTGACGGTGCGAAGGATGAAGTCGCAGAATGCTCCTCGAACATGGCAGACTAGATAGTCGCGTGAGCTGTTCGGGGACGGCCCGAATCGCACGCGGTCCGCCCTGGTGTAACGGCAGCACCCCAGCCTTTGGAGCTGTGGAGTATAGGTTCGAATCCTATGGGCGGAACGGTAGGCCAGCAGGCGTTAGCTACAGCAAGGAGCGGCCCTCTTCGTGAGCCACGAGAACCAGTCCAACCAGGCGGAGTCAACGCCTGCAGCAGTGATAATTCTGGCAGCCGGCGCCGGGACCCGAATGAAGTCCCGAACACCGAAAATCCTTCACCGCATCGGCGGCACCTCGATGGTCGGACATGCCCTTGCCGCGGCCCGTGGTCTTGCGCCTCAGGAGCTCGCAGTTGTCGTGCGCCACGAGCGGGATCGCGTGGCCGAGCACATCGTCGAGCTCGACGCCGGAGCCCTCATCGTGGATCAGGACGATCTCCCTGGCACTGGCCGCGCCGTCCAGGTCGCACTCGAGGCGCTGGACGCGCATTCGGCTGTCGAGGGTACCGTCGTAGTTACTTACGGCGACGTCCCGCTGCTCGACACCGCAACACTTCAGGAACTCGTGCTCACCCACAAGAAGGAAGCCAATGCGGTCACGATCCTTACGGCAGTACTCGACGATGCCACGGGATACGGACGTATTGTCCGCGCCACGGACGGCACCGTTATGAGGATCGTGGAACACAAGGATGCTACTGAGGAGCAGCGGGCGATCACCGAAATCAACTCTGGCATCTATGCGTTCGATGCTGCAGTGCTTCGAGAAAGTCTCACCAGGGTTGACTCGAACAATGCACAGGGCGAGATGTACTTGACCGATGTGCCGTCGATTGCCCGGAAGGCCGGCGGCCGCGTAGCTGCGGTCGTCTCTGCGGATCGCTGGCAGGTTGAGGGCGCGAATGACCGCGTCCAGCTCGCAGCGCTCGGTGCGGAGCTCAACCGGCGCACCCTCGAGCGGTGGATGCGTGCAGGGGTGACCATCGCGGACCCAAACAGCACATGGATCGACGTCGATGTCCAGCTTGATGAAGACGTCACTATCCTCCCGGGGACGCAGCTTCACGGGGCAACTCAGGTCGCTCGGGATGCCGTTGTGGGTCCGGACTGCACGCTAACAGATGTTGTGATTGGGGAGGGTGCGAATGTGATCCGTGCGCACGGCAGCGGCGCGCGGATTGGCGCCGGCGCTTCTGTGGGTCCTTTCACCTATCTGCGACCGGGTACGGTGCTGGGGGAGTCGGGTAAGATCGGCGCCTTCTACGAAACCAAGAACGTCACGATCGGCCGTGGGTCCAAGCTATCCCACCTCGGCTACGCGGGCGACGCGGAGATCGGCGAGAACACCAACATCGGCTGCGGAAACATCACCGCCAATTACGACGGCTTGAACAAGCACCGCACGAGCATCGGTAGCGAAGTCCGGACTGGTTCGAACACCGTCTTTGTGGCACCAGTATCGATCGGTGATGGTGCGTATACGGGCGCAGGTGCCATTGTACGTAAGGACGTACCTGCTGGCGCGCTTTCTATCGTTGCCGCACCGCAGCGCAACCTGGACGGCTGGGTCGAACAGAAACGCGCCGGAACCGCAGCGGCTAAGGCGGCCGCACAAGCCTCCTCAACACCATCTTCGGAAGAAAGCGATCCTTCATGAGCGAAATTACGGCACGCGGGGAAAAGAAACTGGTCCTCGCCTCGGGTAGGGCTCACCCGGAGCTGGCGGAGGAGATCGCGCGGGTGTTAAACACGGAACTTCTGCCCATCTCTGCTTACGATTTCGCCAACGGTGAGATTTACGTCCGGTCCGGGGAGAGCGTCCGTGGCACCGACGTATTCGTCATCCAGGCGCACCCGGCTCCGCTCAATAACTGGCTTATGGAGCAGCTCATCATGGTGGACTCGCTGAAACGAGCCTCGGCTAAGCGGATCACCGTTGTGTCGCCCTTCTACCCTTACGCTCGACAGGACAAGAAGGGCCGCGGCCGCGAACCCATCTCCGCACGCTTGGTTGCCGACCTTTACCGGACTGCGGGCGCGGACCGGCTGATGTCGGTGGACCTCCACACCGCGCAGATTCAGGGGTTCTTTGACGGGCCGGTAGACCACCTCATGGCTATCCCGCTGCTCGCTGACTACATCCGCACACGTGTCGATGCCGACAACATCACGGTTGTTTCTCCCGACACCGGTCGTGTGCGCGTAGCTGAGCAGTGGGCAGAGCGACTAGGCGGCGCTCCGCTAGCGTTCGTTCACAAGAGCCGCGACCTAACAGTGCCGAATCAGGCAGTGTCGAAGACTGTAGTCGGACAGATTGAGGGTCGCACCTGTGTGCTCATCGACGACATGATCGATACCGGTGGAACCATCTCTGGTGCGGTTGCGGTGCTGAAGAACGCAGGTGCCAAGGACGTCATCATCGCAGCGACTCACGCGGTCTTCTCGGATCCCGCAGCACGCCGTCTGGCGGAGTCCGGGGCACGCGAGGTAGTCGTGACTAACACGCTGCCGATAGGCCCTGAGAAGCGCTTCCCGCAGCTGACTGTCCTGTCTATCGCGCCGCTGATCGCGCGCGCTATTCGCGAGGTATTCGATGATGGATCGGTAACTAGCCTGTTCGATGGCAATACCTAAGCACCCGGGTAGAAAAAGGAAGCCGGTCAGTACATGAACTGACCGGCTCTCTTCTTGGCCGGATCGCGGGAAGACCACGAAATAGAAAGACCCGGCCGGAGCAACGCTCCGGCCGGGTCTTTCTTGTCGCTGTGTTACTTACGCTCCGGCAGTAGCGCGACGACGAGCAACGAAGATGCTTCCTGCGCCGAGACCCAGAGCGCCGACGCCAGCTGCACCCCACAGGAGCATTGCGGAATCGATACCGGTGTTGGCGAGCCCGCCCCCGGTGGTGCTCGTGGAACCGGGGGTGCCGGTGGTACCGCCACCTACGGTGGCTTCAGGAGCGTCGACTGCCACAGATGAGGAAACCGTCACTCCGGATTCACGACCGGTAGCTGTGAGGGTGTAGGTACCCTCTTCCTTGAGCGTTACCGAGTAGGAGAAGTTGCCCTCTGCATCTGCGGTCACGGTGTCGGTGAGGACGATTGCCATCGGGAGGATGGGACCGCCGAGGGCTGCGCCGACGCGTCCGGCTCCACCAGCAGCACCAGCTGCGGCAGGCTCACCTGCAACGAAATCCACAGCAATATCGATGGGCTCAAATGCATTGAATAGGCCCTGGCTGCTACTGAAGACGACAGCTTCGCCCGGAACTATGGTTCCGTCGCTGACGGTTCCCGGTGCACTGTCAGGCGTGTAGGCCTGCGCAGCGCCGGCCCCGAAGAAGGTGATTGAGCCGGCGATTGCGACGGCTGCGATAGCTTTTTTCATAGAGACTCCCCAATAAAGGTGTTTGCGACAGACTTCTAGCAGTGATCGACCCGAAGATGTATTCCCCCAGCCCCGACTACCCCAGAGGTAAGTCTACCAATGGTCTGCGATGCTCACAGCCACTGAATCAGCAGATCTTCCTCAGGGTTTCCGCAATAGACACTACCGCATAACATCAGTTAGCTGGAAATAAGTTGTAGCAGAAGTAGAGATGTAATCGAACGTTAACGTTTCTCGGAAAATCACAGGCAACTGGCCTCTCCCGTCAGTGGCAGTACCACGTCGGCGGGCGGTTGAATCGTCGGAGTGACATCCAGTGAAGGCTCGGACTGCTGTACGACATTCGTGAAGTCGAGCTCGACCGTTGCGGTTTCTCCGGGAGCCAACGTGGTCGTGAGTACCCCAACTGGGCGATCACCGTGGCGATACGAGCCGAGCGGTACGGGTTCGCCGTTTAGTCGCGCTGTCTGAAGTAGTGCTTGGTCGGGGCCGTATCCCACGAAGTTAGTTTGGACCGTTCCGGCCGGCACTCCAAATGCTCCACCACCGGTGACATATTCGGGCAAGGATCGCGCTGCATCTGCTGGCGCGGTATTCGTTAGAGTCGCGGTGAGCGTGTACTGAAGGTACCCTTCGATTGTGCACGAGCGACGTAGCTGCACGGTCCGGCGCATATAATAGTCCATCTTGGCACCAGTGCCATCATTGAAGTAGGCACCGAAAGCAGCGCCGCCGGATGTTGTTCCGGTCACGGCACCAGCGACGGCGCTGGAAGCGAGCACGGCTTGCTCCCCGTCGTCCGACGACCAGACGAATAGCCGGCCTTCCGCTGAGCTTTGAAGCACGGATCGGATCAGATCTGCCCCATCTGCCTGGCCGTCAGCCAGCGCTTTGAAGACTTCTGCCGCAACTGCCGCGAAATACTGGTCCTGTAGGGCAGGCTCATCAATCGCAGCGTACACGTCGGATAGCAGAGTAGGAACGACGTTATCCTTCGTCAGAGAGGTCGGAAGACCGGACTCGGCTAGTATCCGATCCACGGCAGGGTCACTGAAAGAGAGCTCGACTGGGCCCGTCGCTCCCAGGATTTCAGCGAGTGCTAATGGATCGAGAGCAACCACACCATCTATGTCGGCATCATCATTGCGCAATTCCCACATCTCCGAAGCCGTCGTAGCCGCTGTAGGGAAGTCAGGGGTCAAGTTGACACTCTGCATGAAGCGACCCATCCGAGTGCTATAAATGGCAGCTTGCTGCGGATCGACGATCACGGCTGGTTCAAAGCTTTCTAAATCGGTCGCGCTGCGTTGAGCTCCGAGCTCAATCCTTCCCTCATTCGCTCGAACTACAGCTAGCGCACCGGGGATGCCGCCGGTGGCGCGAATTTCCGCGCTGTTCTGAACTAGTACTAGATACTCCCTGGGTCCCTCCGAACCCAACATCGTCGGCAGGACCTCGGCCGCCGCTGCAGCCGCGCCAAGCGCGGTATCGGCTTGCTCGAGGGCGTCGACTGCCTGTTGAAGCGGAGCGGCCACCTGGGGCAGTAGCTCGCCGACGTCAATCTGAGATAGTCGTTCGTGCGATAGCCGGACCGTGTCCGCTGCGGCAGAAAGCTTCGGGGCGATGCGTTCAAGGGGCGCAATATTTACTTGTCCGTTCACCGGAGCTAGCGCTGCCCAATCTAGTGCGGCGGAGTCGACTAACAACGGCGCTACCGCGCGATTCACGACGTCGTCGGCCGAGACCGTCACTTCAGAGACGGCGGAAAAGTTTGCGCCAACAAAGGGAATGTAGCTTGCAGCCCGCCATAGCGGGTCTGTGCCAGCGGCGCGCGCGATTGAGACTTCTCGTTGAAGTTCGGAAAATGTACCTTCGGCTGCCGCCGTATCCCCTTGCAGTAGCTGCGTACGAAGTTCCCCGAGAAGTGCGCTGCTTGAGGTCAGATGCGTCCGAACTTGTCCTCCGCGATGGACTAACCAGCCCGCTGCTATTCCGGAAATTATGAGTAAAAGCAGAAGCCCAACACCGATCCGCAGCAGTCTCCGACGAGGTCGTCGACGTGCGGCGCGTTTTTGTGAGTTGTTTGGTGTTTGCAAAGCTGATTTGTTCCTTGAATTACCGAGTTTAGCTTCTGTCATGCCGAATCCTTCGGAGGAACGATGGGAGTTGAATTAGCGAGCCGTAGCCTCATCAATAAGCGCCGTGATGGCCTACCACTGCTCTTACAGTGCGCAGGAGGATGGTGCAGTCGCCCAAAAGAGACCAATTTTCTACGTAATAAAGATCGAGCCGCACGGTATCGTCCCAGGAGAGCAGGGATCTCCCGCTTACTTGCCACAGACCCGTCATACCTGGACGAACGAGCAGCCTTCGATGTGCATGATCCTCGTACTGCTCGACTTCTGCTGGGAGCGGAGGTCGGGGCCCGACCAAGCTCATCGTGCCTCCGATTACGTTGAATAGCTGAGGGACCTCATCAATGCTAAATCGACGAAGGAATGCGCCGATTCGAGTGACGCGAGGGTCGTTCTTCAATTTGAAGAGTACATCGTTTCCCTGACTAGCCGCTCGAAGCTCATTCATTCGTTGTTCGGCATCCACGACCATGGATCTGAATTTTAACATCTCGAATGGTTCTCCAGCTGCGCCGATACGCACTTGGCGAAATAGAGCAGGACCAGGGCTGTCGAGCCGTACCGCAATTGCCACCACAATTAAAAGCGGTAGAAGCACGAGTACTAAACTGACCCCCCCAAGGATGTCAAAAGAGCGCTTTAGTATTCGTTGGCCCTTTCGCAATGTAGGGGTTGAGACGTGTATAAGAGGAAGCCCGGCTAGTGGCTGTGTATGTATTCTCGGACCCGCTATATCCGTCAAAGCCGGAGCCATGATCAAACGAATTTGCAGATCGGCGAGTGCCCAACCGAGTGCTCGAATCGTTTGTGGAGCGAGCTGAGCACCGCCTGAAAGAGCAACTGCATCAGGACGAAATTCTTTGATGTCATTTACTAATTCTGCTGCTTCCGTAGCACCGCCAATGAGGGGAAGGCTCAAGTCAACTGAGCCATTCTCGTTACCGGGTACGTAAACGCCCGTGGGCCTATAGCCAGCCATAGGTTGGCTTAGAAGGCTCTTGGCTAGATGTTCCGCGCTCTGAGAATCTCCGATTATCAACACATCCTGAACGCTCTTGCCAAGTTTTCTCTCAAGGTGCAGAAACTTGCGAACGATGACTCTGGCGAGAAGTAGCACGATCAGACCCGCCGGCAGTGCTACGCCGATGTAACCGCGAGCCGTTTCTAGCTGTAGCGAGTAGGAGATGATAGCAATGAGTCCAAATAGCCAAAGGGATCCCTTTATAACTCTCTTGTACTCCTCGGAACCGTATCCGAGGACCGTCGGTTCCCGGGACCCCGTGAAGAACAGCATCATCCACCACGCTGCAGCGAGAGCCAGGGAGAGCAGTACGTAGGTCGTCCCCGAGTCTGCTAGCCCCTCTACATCTGGAACGCCGAATCGCACGATGAGAGCGCCGACGGTCGCCCAAAGGACCACTGCAGCATCTGTAATCTGTAGAGCTCGTCCATACTTAGCTGCCCAGACCGGTGTGCGTGGAACTCGCGCCGGTTCTGAGTCCGAGTGCTTCTGCTGCATCGATAAACTAGGGTCGGGTGCCACGGGGAACTGCCCTGTCTCCGCGGAGAACCTTATCGTCGAAATCGGACGCGACGAGGCGTGGCTGTTCTCGAGAACTAAATTTCCTGCCAAAATTTGGCGTGGTTGCATCTGGGTGCTCGGAGGAATAATAGCTATAGGAGTAAGCGTCCGGTCCTTTCGCTGGAAGCAAATTCAGCACGACTCCCAGAAGTACCGCGTCGACCATCTCCAGCGCAGCCAACGACTTTTGCAGGTCAGGGCTCTTAACACGCGACGAGCCAACCACCATAACCACGCCGCCGACGCCCTGCGAAAGCACAGCGGCATCTGTGACAGGCAGGAGAGGAGGGGCGTCAATGATCACAGCATCAAAGTGCTTCTCAAGATACTTGATCAGCTCTTGCATCCGCTTCGATCCCAACAATTCGCTCGGATTGGGTGGGATCTGTCCGGAAGTCAACACATAGAGATCGTCTTCCCCCCATGGCTGGAGCAGATCGTTAACCTCTGCACGACCAATCAGGGCAGTCGTGAGTCCGGCGTTACGCTCCAGTCCTAAATATTCATGAACACGCGGCCGGCGCAAATCAGCATCGATCAACACTACCGATTGACCGGCTTGTGAGATTGCTATCGCGAGATTCACTGCGGTCGTGCTTTTGCCCTCGCTGGGTAGGGATGACGTCACCAGAACGGACCTTGAGTCATGTGTCAGGTGCGCAAATTGAAGGTTCGTGCGAATCTGGCGGAAAGTTTCCGCGCGCGGACTCTGAGTTGGAGACTGGGTTAGGAGGGGCTTTCTCGTAGCATCGCTGTCGAAATTGATGCCGCCGAGAATCGAGGCATCAGTGAATCGCCGCAAGTCCTCCACTCCCCGGATCTTGGTATCGAGCTTGTGCCGCCCCAATGCCGCTCCCAACCCTGCTAGGAGTCCCGCAACGCTACCGAGTAGCAGATTGGCACGGAGATTGGGCGATGAAGGTGATGATGGCGCGGCCGCAGGCGTTACCACCGATAACTTGATCGGTGATGTCCCACCTTCAGCTGTGGTCTCCAACCGGTCGATCACGTCGATCAGGCTGTCCGAGGTCGCTTGGGCGATGGCTGCGGCCCTGATTGGCGAAGCGTCCGTTGCCGCTATGGTCATTAGCACCGTGTCGCTATCGCTTGTGGCCTCGATGTTGCGAGCTAGCTCGGCTGCGCTCGTTGCCAGACCCAGACTCTCAATGACTGGGTTGAGAACTACTGGCGTGTCGACCGTTTCGGCGTAGGACTGAATTCGGGCCTGCGTAAACGAATTGCCTTGCTGCAATTCTGCTGCCGAACCAGAGTTCTGTATAGCAGCAAACAGCTTTGTTTGAGAGGTATACGCCGGAGGTGTGATGAAGGAATAGGCGGTTGCGATAAGTAGCCCTGCGCCGACGAAACACGCAATTACCAGCCAGTTACGTCGCAGTATGCGCAGATATTCGCTGGTCTCCAAATTTTGGTCCCCCTCAACTGAATTCGGATGGACCATTATAGGTCCCCGTGTAAACCGCCGCTCGTGCTCCGCGGAGACCAACGCCCTAAGCATGTTACTAGATCAGAGCGTTCCGGGAGGAGAATGGTCCGGCTGGCAGGCGGCGTGCAAGCCCTCGTGCTTGGGATCCGCGGCGCCCCGCCGTTCGAACGCGACGGGTCCGGTATCATTGCTGCGGTAATGGGGGAGTTCTATTGGGTTGCCCGGCAAGGTGCCTAAACAGGTGATTCCCGTGACTCTTGGCCGAAGATCATCATCCAGAGAAATGAGATTATCTTGACAGGCAGCCTCCCGGCTGAATTCGATCGCGTTATTGTGCATCAGTTCGATCCGGCACGACCTTCTCCTGGCGGCATCGATACCTGCATCAGAGGAATCTGTAGGTACGCCCCGACGGACGTTAGCCTTGGAATCATCGGAGTGGATACAGGGGGAGGTCCGACAAATAGGAAACTTGGGGTCTGGGAGAGGCACCAGTTCGGCGGTCGTGCAGTATGGTTCCTTCCGGTAGCGCAGCTAGATCCTGCAAATCAGAAGCGCACGGTGCCGCATTCGGCTCGTCTCGCCGCCGGAATGGTGAGATACAAGCGACTGCTTCCAAGAGCGAAAGCAGTTCAGGCTCATCGGATGGACATCGCATACGCGGCGAAAATGCTATTCAGGCTGCCGCTTATATACTTCATCCACACTCAAAAGAGTGGCTTGACAGGCGAGACCTCCGACTCGATGTGGCGCTTCGCGCCTCGGGTACATGAGTGGTTGGAGAAGCGAATTGCCGTCGCGTCCAAGGACGTAGTCGTCTTCAACGAATCTTACTCAGGAACAGTCGCCGAATGGACTGACAGAGCGCGATTTTCGCCGACCTGGTTCGATCCCTCAATCCTCCAGTCAGAAGGTCCCCGGAAGCGAAGGTCCATCTGTTGGGTAGGCAGGCTTGAAGTGCCGAAGGATCCCGCGCTCGCACTGACCGCCTTCAAAATTCTCGCTGATTCACGACCAGAGACGAAATGGTCATTGGACATGTTGGGGTCTGGGACTCTTCAGCGGAGCTTGGAGGATGAGCTAGGTCGATGGCCCGAATCCATAAGGCGTTCTGTCAGAATTTGGGGACGCGTCAAACCAGAGGATGTAGCTCACATCATGGGTTCCTCGAGTTCCTTCCTTATGACCTCGCACCCTGGTTACGAGGGGTATCCGCGGGTGTTGGTCGAAGCAATGGCGTCCGGTCTGCCCGCTGTTGTTACTGAAGGTTCTGATACAGGTGGTCTGGTTGTGGACGGTGTGACCGGGTACACATGCAACAGAGACCCTGCACAAATCGCGGGGCAGCTGGTTGAGGCTCAGGCTCTGATGCCGCAGTCCCCTATAAACGCGGTCCACCACCTGAGCGCGCCTGAGGTAGTGCGGCAGCTTTTCACTACCCGCGGAGAGCGGGGTACGTGATGAATGCCCTGCGAATGCGCATCATAGGCGGCAAGGTCTTTCTGGGTGAATTTGAACTCTTCGCGGAAGATGCCGAGTCGCTTGATGGACGTATACGCGAATTGGTAAGCGAGCAAAGACCACGTTTGATTGTTACCCCTAACGTCGATCAGGTACTTAGGCTCGAAAGCTCGGAAGTGCTCCTGGAGTCATACTCAACGTCCTCACTACGGCTTCTGGACGGCATGCCTCTGGTTTGGCTGGCTCGGCTGCTAGGCGCCAAAGCGGCGCAGCGCAACACTGGCGCCGATTTGCTTCCTCGCGTGGTTCGAATGGCCGCTTCATCCAATTGGACTGTCGCATTGTTAGGTGGAACTGACGAAGTTGGCCAGCTTGCCGCATCCCGATTACAACAAAAGTATGCGGGTGCGGTAGTCAATCACGTTCCGTTCCCGATGACTTCTGACCTGACGTCTGACGAGTGCAAATCCGTCCTCAAGAGCTTGCTAGAAATGCAAGCAAACGTGGTATTTGTTTGTTTAGGATCCCCAAAGCAAGAAGAGTGGGCGCTGACATGGTGGGGCTCCCTTCCTCCGGCGCTTTACGTAGGGGCTGGAGCTGCTATTGATTTTGCAGCGGGCGGGAAGAAACGTGCGCCGCTCTTACTGCAACGCGCTGGAGGAGAATGGGTTTGGCGTTTGATGCAGGAGCCCAGGCGCCTAGCGAAGCGATACCTATTAGATGGCCCAAGATTTCTTACAGTTGTAATCCGATCGATTCGAGGTATGTAATGAAAGCTCTAGTGACAGGTGCTGCGGGATTTGTTGGAAGCCGCCTCGTAACCCGTTTAAAGGCAGATGGGTTCGACGTGGTGGGCGTTGACTCGATCACAGATTATTATGATCGCTCGATCAAGCTCGATAATTTGCGGAGACTTCAGGGCGACAACTTCGAATTCATTGAGGGAGACTTGAACTCCCTTAATCTTGTCCCGCTGGTGAAAGATGTAGAATATATATTCCACCAGGCTGGTCAGCCAGGCGTCCGTAAATCATGGGGGAAGGATTTTAGTGCCTATACCCGTGCGAATATCGCTGCGACGCAAATATTGCTCGAGACGGTTAAAGATTCGGCGTCTCTGAAGAAGTTCGTCTATGCATCTTCGTCTTCGGTATACGGCAATGCTGAGCGATATCCCACCAGCGAAAGCGACCGTCCTCAGCCTCTCAGCCCTTACGGTGTGACGAAGCTAGCAGCGGAGCATTTGTGCTCCCTTTACGGGGAAAACTTCGGCGTTCCAACTGTTTCGCTCCGATACTTCACTGTTTATGGACCCGGACAGCGACCCGATATGGCTTTCACACGATTCGTCCGCGCACTGCTCACTGATGGTGAAGTCAGGATCTTCGGTACTGGAGAGCAGATTCGCGATTACACCTTCGTTGACGACGTTGTTGATGCTAATGTTCGGGCTGCCTTGTCCAAGAGTGAACCAGGGGAAGTGTTCAACGTGGCTGGCGGAACGAATATCTCGCTTCTCGACGCTATCCACACGCTGGAAACAGTTGCCGGCCGCTCGATGCGCCTCACCCATGTCGACAAAGTAGCAGGCGATGTCGCAAGAACGGGTGGAACGACCGATAAAATCAACACCGCTTTAGGTTGGGCTCCGACTGTGACCCTTACCGATGGGCTAACGGAACACTTCGAATGGGGTCGGCGGATCTGGAGTGATTCTGTTGGTGGCTGATGATGTGCCTCCGCCGAACGGGCCAAACGACAAGGCTAGTTATCGGAGGTATCTGCGAGCTGACTTAGATGCACACGGAGTGAGCCGGTGGAAGTTCGGTATGTTCTTGACTCATCCCGAGCTTCACTACCAAAGGATCCTGCGTAAAGCGGAGTTGCACCGCAACGAGCGGGGCCTACGTCGATTTGTGTACGTTCTCGCCCGCGTCCGCTTGGCACGTGCGTCACTCCGGACGGGGTTGTCGATCCCTCCCGGAGTTTTCGGACCAGGCTTGTCGATCGCTCATCACGGCAGCATTGTCGTTAACGATCGAGCACGAGTAGGAGCTTATTGCCGTATTCACTCTGCGACAAACATCGGGGTCGGTCCGACTGGAGTTCCGATCCTAGGAGACTTCGTTTATATAGCTCCGGGAGCTGTGATCTTCGGAGGTATAACCGTGGGCTCCCGGACGGCAATCGCTGCCAACGCTGTTGTGAGGACAGACGTGCCTCCTGGAGTAGTCGTTGCAGGGGTCCCGTGCAAAGTCGTTTCCTCCGGCGGATCCGGTGAAATCATGCCGGAATGGATCCAACGCAAGATGACGAAGTAAGGCGGCGTACAGCCGGATAATCGGTGACTCGTTTCTCAAATGTTGATCGGAAGGATTGAGCCTTGCCATTTCTCTCGGTTCTCATGCCTGCTTATAACGCAGGAGGCACCGTCGAGACAGCTATCTTGACGACGCTACGCGCAATGCCTAGTGACTCTGAATTAGTTGTGGTGGATGACGCGAGCCAGGACCACACTGCAACCGTGTTGGAGCAGCTTTCGAATCGAGACAAGCGGGTTCGAGTTGTGACTATGAAAACGAACTGCGGCATTGCTGAGGCTCTCGCTCAGGGGATGAAGGTGTCGGACAGCAAGTACATTGCTCGGATGGACGCGGACGACATTGCGTTGCCTTGGAAGTTCTCCCAGGGTTTTGGGCAGTTGAGCAGCGGCGCTGACATCTGCTTCTCCACGGTGACGGTTTTCCAGAAGGGTCTACACGTCAGACCGTCCCTTCCCGTATCTATATCGGGAGCGGCTATGCGCCTATCTCTGCTCGTGGTGAATCCCGTGGCCCATCCGACCATGCTCGCACGCAGAGAGGCTATAGAAGCTTCGGGTGGATACCGGCAGGTGGCGTCTGAGGACTATGACCTGTGGATGCGCGCTGCTACGGCGGGCTACAAACTCGTTCGATCTTCGTTCCCTGGACTGCTTTATCGAAGGCACGCTGGCCAGATCACGGCGCAGCACTCGTGGAAGTTGAAAGCGATGTTTGATGAAGAGACTGCGAGAGCCCATTCTGACCTGACTAAAGTGGTTCTTGGCCGTGAGTTTTCGGTTTACCGATGGCTGAGAGGCGACCGCAATTCTAACCTGCGCGAAGAAGTTGAAGAATTCTTCTCTTTACTCTACGCCGAAGCAAAGCAATTTCGTGGTTTGGAGAGGGCGGTACTTATGCGACAGACGGATAGAGCCTACGGACGAGGAGCGTAGGCAGGTGACTCTGACGCAAGCTTTTGACAAGCGGTGCACCGACATGAGCAGGGGTCATGGCGCTTGACGGAGTCGGTTATGTCCTTGTGCTAGGGGCGGTTCTCTTACTCGTCCTGCTTCCAATTATTCCTCGGTCCACCATCGTTGTCTGCATTGTTGGTGCACGCTCGTTCACCGACATTGGTGCTGCGTCTGCTGGGTCGCTTTTGCCATCCTCACTGCTGTCGCTTGGGCTAGGAGTTTTAGCCATCATTGCCGCACTACTACCGACGGAACCGCGGCTGTATAAGGGAGATGTAGCAAGGGTATGGCTGCTCGGCGCTGGAGTGCTAGCATCGACGGCAATCTTCTGTCTCAGGTTCGGTATTAGTGCAGAGGCGGTTGAGGAACCAGTCCGTGTAGCGTCAATCATCGCAATATATGTGCTGGCACGTCGGGAAGCTGAAGCAAGTCCTGATCGCTCTATTACTCAACTCGTTTACGTGGGCCTACCAGCGGCGTTGATATTGTGCCTGGGCTTTGCTTCCCAGAATCCGATCTTGATGTCGTCGGGAGCACGGGCGGCAGGATCCTTCAGCCATCCCAACGCCGCGGCTGCTTTCTTGAGTATCGCCGCGGTGATAGCCATCGGCGCCGGTTGGTCGAGCGGGCGCCGCAAGTGGCAGATAGTGGGGATTATCGCTGCACTGGGTACTCTTTTCACTCTGAGCCTGGGTGGGATGCTGGGCTTGGTCAGCGGACTACTAACCTTTGTTCTGATGAATGCGAAATTTTCGCTCTCGAAGAAGCTGGCGGTAGTTCTCGGTTTCACAGGTGCAGTCTACTTCGCAATTTCGCGAAGTGCGCTCATCGATCGATTGGACGAGATTCGCGGTATCGACATTGAAGGGGCGCTGTCGAGCGGTAATAGTAGTAATAGCCTTGAATGGCGGTTTATCAACTGGAGCGAGTATCTCGAAATATGGCGAGAACAGCCATTTTTCGGATTTGGCATCGGCAGTTCTTATGGTGAGGTGATGCCACTCGGGGGGCCTCCTCACAGCCTATTTGTCCAGTTTCTATTCGAGTTCGGAATCATCGGGGCAGTGATGATCGCGATCATGTTCGCCGCTTGGCTGCGCACCCTGACCAGTCAACGGCGCAAAGATTGGCGCGCCGTGGTAATGCTCTCCTGCGTAACGCTGGCCGTCATCAACGGCTCGGAATCTAATCTCTTCGGCTACACATCGGCGATGTACTTGCTGGCGTTCGCAGTTGGTGTATTAGGCAGTGGACGTAGTAGAGACGGCGCTCTGGATCCCACTCCAGCGTCCTTTCGGACATTAAGGAAATGACTTGAATTTTCTGAGGGACATATTGCAAGACCACTCCATGAATAAAGGAAGGCTGCATCTACAGATCTTGCTAATTCTTTTTCGTATTGCTCAGAGATCACGTAGTAGGCGCAGTGCGCTACGTCCTCTGGCCCCACTCCTCGTTGCTCTTTACCGCGTTCCTGCACTTTTCCTGTATGGAATTGACATTCCTACTCGCACCGTAATCGGTCGCGGCCTCAGCGTCCATCACGGATTCGGGATCGTCATACATGCAGACAGTGTTATCGGGAATAACGTTACTCTGCGCCAAGGCGTAACGCTGGGAGCTAAAGCTGGCGGCAGACCGCCCGTGATAGGTGACCGCGTCGATTTGGGTGCGGCTTCAATGGTGATCGGAAGTATCACAGTGGAACCCGACGCGGTCGTCGGTGCGGGTGCAGTAGTAACCAGAGATGTGCGAGCCCAGACGGTGGTGGCAGGGAATCCAGCCCGCCCTATCACCTGATACTGGTTTTCTTACTTCAATTGTGACGGATAAGCTGTCACTAGCAAACTCAACGAAAGAGAAAAATTGGCGAATTACGTCGAGACAATGCGAAAGACGGCAGGAAAAGCTTACGATTCAATCTATGAAGATGTTTCTCGTCTAGTTTTTGTGGACTTCCCCGACTACCCCAATGTGGGCGATTCGGCAATTGCCTTGGGTCAATTCGCATATTATCGCTCTCGAGGCTTAGTGGTGGAGCGCTGCTACTGTATAGGTACGCTCACGCCCAAGGTCTTGGAATCTCAGATCCCAGTGGTTATAAATGGCGGCGGTAACATCGCTGGATTTTTCGATGGGATCGATGCACATAGAAACGACATAAGTAGCCGCTTGCGCGGAGATACACTTCTTATCCAAGCTCCACAATCTGTTCACTTCGCGACGGAATCAGCAAAGAAGAAGTTTACCGAATACTTCGCGAGCAGGCCGGCGCTCAGAATGGCCGTTCGCGATCAGCAGGCTGTCGACGCGCTCAAAGGAATTATTGAAGACCCGTTGCTAGCTCCCGATGCCGTACATCATCTGGGCAGGATTGAGGCCGCAGACCCATCACAGCGTGTGGTGATTTTGAAGAGGAAGGACAAAGAGTCCGCAAGCAAGGCTGATTTGGAATCGTCGGTCGATTGGTTGCGGGACTCGGCATCCTTGCGCATCGGTGCTTTCCTACGATGGAAGGGGAAATATGTCGGTCGTGGCGCGGAGCTTCTCAACCTAAGTCCGGGTGGGTGGGAGCGTGTCGCGAAGCGGCGGTTGGCGCGGGGGATTCAAATACTCGCTCCTGGTGAGGTCGTTATTACCGACAGGTTACATGCGATGCTGATCGCGCTGCAGATGGGACGTCGTGTTATTGCTGTGGACAACGCAAATCAGAAGCTGTCCAAGTATGCGAACACTTGGTTCCAGTCAGCACAGCCCGATATTACTTTTGCTAGCAGTTTCGAGCAGGCGATGCAGCTTGCGCGAAAGTGAGCGGGACGACTTTCGGTCCAGCTGAGTAGACAATGAAAAATCTTACGCTCTCCTTTCTCGAGCGCATTCTTCCGCGGGCTGCGTCCGCCCTCGTAATGGTCCTCCTCGCGGCCTACCTTTCCCCCGAGATAGTGGGAGTCTACGCGTTGGGAACCTTGGCGATTTTTTTGCTACAAGCAGCTTCGGATAACCCCATGCGCCAGATGGCTGTGAAGGTATTGCGCACCACAGGGGGCATGCTTTTCATGCGCCGCTATGTGATAATCGTCAGTGCTCTTGGTACGACACTTTTTTTACTCTTCGTCATTGCACTAGTGTTTCTTCTTCCGAGCGGACTTGCGGATGATGCCTTGCTGCTATTGCCTCTTGCCTTTGTGCCATCGCTTGCAGCAATAAGAATGAAGAATGTCGCCCAACTGCAACTGCGGGGCCTCTGGCCTGAATTAGCGCGCGGCCAGATGTGGGCTGCGTTGCTTTCGCTCGCTGTAAGTGTTCCGGTCCTGGTGGGAACGAAATCCATTCTTGCTAGCTCCCTTCAAATCGTCTTAACGGAGGCCATCTACTCATGGTACGTTCGACGTGCTGCAAGCCACTCACGTGTGAAGTCCGAGGATTCGCAGGCCAACGGAACGCTCTTCTCTGAGTTTCGGCATGTGGCCGCATACTCCCTGCTGGGGTGGGGGCAGAGCCAAGCGGATAAAGGTCTGCTGTCCATCTTCGCTGGACCGGCAGTTTTTGGTATGTATTCGTTTGCGCAATCAATCGCTCGAAGCGCCGGCGATTCATTGTCCACGGCCAGTGCAAATGTCTTAAGACCAGTCGTGCTCGGTGGTTCTCACACCATTCGGGAGGTGCGCAAGCTTGCAGAACCGGTAATTCAGCGAGGGGTTCTACTCAGCGCTTGCGCTGGCCTTGCAACTGTTCTTGCTGCCGAATATCTTCTTCGGAATATCCTGTCGGAGGAGTGGGGGCCAGCCCTCGATGCAGTTAGGATCATGACTATAGGTGTGGTCCCAACAATGGTCGGATGGAGTCTCACTGTACTCCTGCTCGCCCTAGGTCGAGTGAAGTGGGCATCGCCGATAAAGTTCTTGGGTGTTCTTGCAGCCGTCCCCATAGCGTTCTCAGCGATTTATAGTTTGGAGTTGGCAGCATGGCTTGTGGTAGCGCGGGAAGCGCTCGTCATGATGCTTTTGCTTGGCGTAGCGCCAACCGTATTGGGCAGAAGAACGCTGGTTTATATCCTCATTGCCTTTAGTCTCCTCGCGGGAGTGGCTCTCACGTTTGGGAGGTAACCATCGTCAGCTGCAGCGGCTTCCGTTGAGTATTGTCACTAAAGGCGACCGATGTCGGTAGTTATGCGCGACCCATGCCTCGGTAGGACCAGCCAGCGGCTCGCCAATCCGTAGCGACCAGAGCATTCCTGCCATCCAAAATGTGAGTTGTGCGCACAAGACGCGCTGATTCCTTAGGGTTGAGGTTGACGTACTGTTGCCATTCTGTCAGCAGCAGGACAGCCTCCGCATCGGTCAGCGCAGTGGCCAAGTCCGCTTCAAAGTGTAATTCTGGGAACCGACGACGCGCGTTCTCGATCGCCTCCGGGTCCGTCACAGTAACTTCGGCACCCTGCAGCTGCAGTTGCGCAGCGATGCTGAGAGCAGGGGAGTCACGGACGTCATCGCTATTCGGCTTGAACGCGGCACCAAGAACGGTGATGCGCTTGCCGATGAGTGAGCCGTCACAAAGTTCACGAGTCAGTTCCACCGTCCTCGATCGCCTTCGCATGTTGATGGCATCGACTTCACGTAGGAAGGTCAGGGCCTGGTCCGCTCCAAGTTCGCCGGCACGGGCCATGAAAGCGCGAATGTCCTTCGGTAGGCAGCCGCCACCGAAGCCGATGCCGGCGTGAAGGAACTTTCGACCTATGCGGTCGTCCAAGCCTATGGCGTCTGCCAGAGCAGTGACATCAGCGCCGGCTGCCTCGCAGAGCTCGGCCATCGCATTGATGAAGGAGATCTTGGTGGCCAGGAAGCTATTGGCTGCGGTCTTTACCAACTCGGCGGTCGCGTAGTCCATGACCAGGCGGGGAGTGCCCTCTGACAGCGATGCGGCGTAGACCTCGTCCAGCGCTTGGGCGGCCCGTTCCCCAGCAGCACCCCCGGGTACGCCGTAGACGAACCGATCGGGGTGCAGAGTGTCTTTAACGGCGTGGCCCTCTCGCAGGAATTCTGGGTTC
This sequence comes from Arthrobacter vasquezii, assembly GCF_029455255.1. Taxonomy (NCBI): domain Bacteria; kingdom Bacillati; phylum Actinomycetota; class Actinomycetes; order Micrococcales; family Micrococcaceae; genus Arthrobacter; species Arthrobacter vasquezii. The sequence goes on from NZ_JAROKN010000040.1 coordinate 24,236, forward strand.
CAGGCGAGGATCGCTTCCGGCGCAGTTTCCATGTATTCGTCTGCAAGGCGCGATGCCGTTCCAACCGGAACGGTGGATTTACCCACCACCACTTCACCTGAGCTGAGATGCGGGGCAAGGCCGGCGAAGGCAGCGTCGACGTACCGAAGATCGGCTGCGTATTCACCCTTACGCTGCGGGGTCCCGACACAGATGAAGTGCACAGCCGAGCCCGCGGCGTCGGCCATGCTGGTGCTGAACTTCAACCGACCGGAATCGAGCGAACTCTGCAGGAGGTCGGGAAGCCCCGGTTCGAAGAACGGCGCATGACCAACAGACAACTCGTCGATCTTCTTCGGGTCTACGTCGATACCGACTACATCGTGACCAAGCTTCGCCATGGACGCAGCGTGGACGGCGCCGAGATAACCGCACCCAATAACTGAAATGCGCATAGGTAAATCCCCCAAAAACTCCCCGATTTGTACCCCGCTGGCTCGGACGATTGGCCTTATGGACGCGGGTATCCTCTTCAAGGATACCGGCTGTCGTCCAGCGAAGACGATTCAGCGCCGTTCTGGGTCCTCGTCATTACGGTGCGACCAGCCGTACACGATCACCGTTCCTATCGCAGCGCCCAGAGCATTGGACAGCACGTCGCGCGGCGTTGCCACCCGTTCGGGTCGGAACAGCTCCTGGCCCACCTCGATACATGCGGAAGCAAAGATGCCCGCCGGCAGCGCGATCCATGCCCGTCGCAAGGGCAGAAACGCTGCCACCAGAATCCCGAACGGAATGAAGAGCAGCACATTGGCGCCGGACTCGATCAGGCTGTAGTCGAACCAGCCCGGTACACCTATCCGGTGCAACGCTCGAAGGGCGCGAGCCATGAAGCCGGACGCGCTCTCATCCACCGGCGACGGCCAGAAGGCAATCAGTGACAGCACCACGAGGTAACCGGTGAGCAGCGCGGCGAGGAAGCGCCGTCGTCGTGATGTCATGGAGGATGCCGCTGTCACCGGTGGCTGTATTCCCAGTCCACCAGCGTCTTCACGGCCGGCACCAGTTCTCGCACCATCTGCTGGTACACGTCGTCCGCGCGGCGGTAGGGGTCCACCACATCGTCATGCGAAGGATCTGAAGGGTGCACGGTGCGTGCACGCACCACCTTCGGCAGGATCGCGCGCCAGCGGTGCGGGCCGTCCAGGGACGGGTCACCGTCAAGAGTGGTGATGAGTCGCGCGAATTCACGCAGCGTGAAGGTCTTGCGCAGCAGTGACGGCGCCATCTCGATCACACGGCCGCGGTGCTCGCGGGTGAGGGTCAGAACCAGGTCCTTGCCCTCCAGGATGCGTTCTTCGAGCTGGCGGGCACGGAAGTTCTCGGAGTCGCCGTCGAACACGTGCACAAAGCCGGCCACCTGCGCGTCCATGGGGTAGTCCACTAGCGCGCCCGTGCCGGCACTGGAGACTTCGAACTCGCCGGGGGCTATCCGGGCGAACGCGCTCTGCAGCAGGCGCTCCACCATGGGGGAGCGGCAGATGTTGCCGGTGCACACGGCAAGAATGCGAAACGGAGTATCGGTAGTCATGGCCTCTGTTCCTGGAGACTTCGCGCGGGACGGCGACGAGGACGGGTTTACTTCGAAGCGTACCGGGTGGACACCCGTGTTACGGGCGCACAAGGGTTTCCAGAACGTCGAGCGCGACGGCCGTTCCGTCCTCCTTCCGCAGAAGTTCCCCCGTACGCGTCGCCTGATCTTTGTATTTCCCTGCCTGGGCCAGGGCATCCGTCAGCCGGTCCACCGTGACCTTTCGATAAGGGATGGGTTCCGGAGCGAGCCGCCGCCGATGCAGGAGATGTCCCCAGAACGGTTGATCGCCGATGAACGGCACCACCACCGACGGGATGCCAGCCCGCACCACAGCATGCGCGGAGCCCGCCCCTCCATGGTGGATCGCAGCAGTTGCACGTGGCAGGACCAGATGGTGGTCCACCGATTCCCGCACCAGCAGGTTGTCGCCCTGAGCTGCTGCTGGAAGGTCGATGCCACCCCAGCCCCTGGCCACCAGGACCCGGAGGCCGTTCCTGCGGGCCGCTTCTACGATCGCTTCGCCCCGTGTCCTCGGATCCCCGGCTTTCATCGAACCGAATCCGGCGTAGACAAAGTCACCGCCCTCGATGAAATCTGCCAGTTCTGTATCCGCCTCAACTGCGGGCGTCGGATGCCCGGTCCAGTGGCCGGTGAGATGGACGGTGGCCGGCCAGTCCGCAGATCGTGGCAGGAGTAGAGGGCTGATGGGGATGAGCGTTGCGCTTCCTGACGACCCCGTCCGTGGCGCGGGAGGGAGGTCTTCCACCGCCGCTGCTAACTCACGCTTGAACATCAGCTCGGCCACGCCCGCCAGGCGATAGCTGGCCCGGTTCAGAGGACCCAGACTGGTTCTGGTGAGGATCGGAAGTGGAAACTCGCGGGTGGCGGTGAATGACGGAATGGTCTCCACCAGCACCGACGGGATGCCCAGCCTCTCGGCCGCGATGGGAGCGCTCAGGATCTTCGGGTGATAAGCCACAACATCCGGTGCGAAAGTAAGGATCTGCTCCACGGCAGCCTGCAAGAGGCGGGCGAATGACGGCCGGATGACAGCGCGAAACTTCTTGGCCGCCATCCCGGGTGACACGCCCTGGTCGCTGATGAGCTGGGCGAAGTCCATGCCCAGACTGACAGTGTCCAGGCCCGTGATGTCAGTGCCGGAGTTGTCCGGGATCGCCGTCCGGACCGAGTACCCCCGGGCGACGGCGGCGCGCGCCAGGGCAACAAACGGTTCCACGTCGCCGCGTGTTCCGGCCGTCAGCAGCAGAATCTTCATCCGGGCGCACTCCGTCTCATCATGGGTTCCGTCATCACGCAGCCACGTCACGCCGTCGAAGGCACAACGCTGTTAGCACAGCCCCGGCAGCAGCCATGGCAAGCAGTCCCGCCGCACCGGCCGGGTCGAAGGATTCGACGGGCATGGCAGGGGAGTGCCGGAACGGGCTCGCGTCCTGCAGCCACACCGGCAGGCCGAACAGCTCCCCGAATTCGCCCAGCACCAGGCCCGCCGCGAGCACGCCCCAGCTCACAACGATGCTGAGCCGCGGGATCAGCGCGAACGCCAGGGCTGCCAGGGCCACAAAGACCAGGGCGGCCGGCAGGTGCGCCAGCGCTGCCGGAACCAGATTCCAG
>NZ_JAROKN010000041.1:0-26006 GCF_029455255.1 Arthrobacter vasquezii
TCTCCGCCACCACGGCCACGCGACGGTGCTGCGGCAGCCTGGGCTGCGAGCTCCTTGGCGGTGACGTCGCCCTTGTAGATCCATACCTTCACGCCGATGCGGCCGAAGGTGGTCTTGGCTTCGAAGAAGCCGTAGTCGATGTTCGCGCGGAGGGTGTGCAGGGGCACACGGCCTTCGCGGTAGAACTCCGAGCGGCTCATTTCCGCGCCGCCGAGGCGGCCGGAGCACTGTACGCGGATGCCCTTGGCACCGGCACGCTGTGCCGACTGCATGGCCTTCTTCATTGCGCGGCGGAAGGCCACACGTGAAGAGAGCTGCTCAGCTACGCCCTGGGCAACCAGCTGCGCCTCGATCTCGGGGTTCTTGACCTCGAGGATGTTCAGCTGAACCTGCTTGCCGGTGAGCTTCTCGAGCTCGCCGCGGATGCGATCCGCTTCGGCGCCGCGGCGGCCGATGACGATACCCGGGCGAGCCGTGTGGATATCCACACGAACGCGGTCGCGGGTGCGCTCGATCTCAACCTTGGCGATGCCGGCGCGGTCCATGCCTGTGGACATGAGCTGACGGATCTTGATGTCCTCGCGGACGAAGTCCTTGTAGCGCTGGCCCGGCTTGTTGCTGTCAGCAAACCAGTGTGACCGGTGGTCAGTGGTGATGCCGAGTCGGAACCCGTGCGGGTTTACTTTCTGTCCCACTTAGCGAGCCTCCACTTTCTCAGGGGTAGCGACTACCACAGTGACGTGGCTGGTCCGCTTCTTGATCTGAAATGCACGACCCTGAGCTCGCGGCTGGAACCGCTTCATGGTCGGGCCTTCATCAACAAACGCTTCGCTGATGATGAGGTCGCCTTCGTCGAACGCCACGCCGTCGCGGTCCGCGAGGACCCGTGCGTTGGCGATCGCCGACTGTACTACCTTGAAAACCGGCTCCGAAGCTGCCTGGGGGGCAAACTTCAGGATTGCCAGAGCCTCATTCGCTTGCTTACCACGAACAAGGTTGACGACGCGCCGGGCCTTCATAGGCGTTACGCGCAGATGACGCGCAATAGCCTTGGCTTCCATTGCTTTCCTTCTCTCGTCTTAGCCGTAGAAACAGGCGCCTTAGCGGCGCTTGCCCTTGCGGTCGTCCTTCACATGGCCGCGGAATGTCCGCGTGGGAGCGAATTCGCCGAGCTTGTGCCCGACCATCGACTCGGTGACAAACACCGGAATGTGCTTGCGCCCGTCATGCACGGCAATGGTGTGGCCGAGCATGTCCGGGATGATCATGGAACGGCGGGACCACGTCTTGATGACGTTCTTGGTGCCCTTCTCGTTCTCGCGGTCCACCTTGACGAACAGGTGCTGATCGACGAAGGGGCCTTTCTTCAGGCTGCGTGGCATGTTTCCAGGCTCCTATCGCTTGTTCTTGCCGGAACGACGGCGACGCACAATGAGCGAGTCGCTTTCTTTGTTGGGACGGCGGGTACGGCCTTCGGCCTTACCGTTCGGGTTGACCGGGTGACGTCCACCGGAGGTCTTGCCTTCACCACCACCGTGCGGGTGATCGACAGGGTTCATCGCAACACCGCGGACGGTCGGGCGAACGCCCTTCCAGCGCATGCGGCCTGCCTTGCCCCAGTTGATGTTCGACTGCTCGGCATTGCCGACCTCGCCGATGGTGGCGCGGCAGCGCACATCAACGTTGCGGATTTCACCGGACGGCAGGCGAAGCTGCGCGAAGCGGCCTTCCTTGGCAACGAGCTGGACCGATGCCCCTGCGGAACGTGCCATCTTGGCACCGCCGCCGGGACGAAGCTCAACAGCGTGAATAACAGTACCCACGGGGATGTTGCGCATCGGCAGGTTGTTGCCGGGCTTGATGTCGGCGCCGGGGCCGGCCTCAACATTGTCACCCTGCTTCAGCTTGTTCGGCGCGATGATGTAGCGCTTCGTGCCGTCGATGTAGTGCAGGAGTGCAATGCGGGCGGTGCGGTTGGGATCGTATTCGATCTCAGCGACGCGCGCGTTGACACCGTCCTTGTCATGACGACGGAAGTCGATGAGACGGTACTGACGCTTGTGTCCACCACCCTTGTGACGGGTAGTGATCTTTCCGGAGTTGTTACGGCCGCCCTTTTTGGGGAGCGGACGCACCAGGGATTTCTCCGGCGTCGACCGTGTGATTTCTGCGAAGTCGGCAACGCTCGAGCCGCGACGGCCCGGGGTTGTCGGCTTGTATTTACGGATAGCCATTTTTCAGTTCCTCGTTAAAGTGGTCTCCGCTCAGCTGAGCGGACCGCCGAAGATGTCGATCGTGCCTTCTTTGAGGGTGACAATTGCGCGCTTGGTGTCCTTGCGCTGTCCCCATCCGAAGCGGGTGCGCTTACGCTTCCCTACACGGTTGATGGTGTTGATCGAGTCGACCTTGACGGAGAAAATCTTCTCCACGGCCAGCTTGATCTCGGTCTTGTTGGAGCGTGGGTCGACCAGGAAGGTGTACTTTCCTTCGTCGATCAGGCCGTAGCTCTTCTCCGACACGACGGGTGCAATGACGACGTCGCGAGGATCCTTGGTGATGGAGCCACTCACTTGGCGTCCTCCTCAGTTGTGATGTCGGCGTCAGCGGCCTGGGCCGTACCAACAAAGGTGTCGTAGGCAGCCTTCGTGAAGATCACGTCATCCGCTACGAGTACGTCGTAGGTGTTCAGCTGATCCACGTACAGCGTGTGGACCTCAACCAGGTTGCGCACAGACAGTGCGGCCTGATCGTTTGAACGCTCGATGACAACCAGCAGGTTGGGACGCTCCGAGATGCCTCGCAGCGTTGCCATTGCGGCCTTGGTCGAGGGCTTCTCGCCGCCGGCCAGTGACTCGATGACGTGGATACGCCCGTTGCGTGCCCGGTCAGACAGGGCACCGCGCAGGGCGGCAGCCTTCATCTTCTTGGGTGTGCGCTGGCTGTAGTCACGCGGCGTGGGTCCGTGAACCACGCCACCACCGGTCATGTGTGGTGCGCGGATCGAGCCCTGGCGTGCGCGGCCGGTGCCCTTCTGCTTGAACGGCTTGCGGCCGGCTCCGCTGACCTCGGCGCGTGTCTTGGTCTTGTGCGTGCCCTGGCGGGCGGCAGCAAGCTGGGCCACGACGACCTGGTGCAGCAGCGGAACGTTGGTCTGTGCGTCGAAGATCTCGGCGGGGAGATCGACGTTCAGAGTCTTGGTAGCCATGACTTATGCTCCCTTCACGGCGGTGCGTACGAGTACGACCTGTCCGCGGGCGCCGGGGACAGCGCCCTTGATCAGCAGCAGCGACTTCTCGACGTCCACAGCGTGAACGGTGAGGTTCAGCGTGGTCTGGCGAACGGCACCCATACGGCCTGCCATTTTCATACCCTTGAAGACGCGGCTGGGGGTGGAGGCGCCACCGATCGAGCCGGGCTTGCGGTGGTTCTTGTGCGCACCGTGCGAGGCTCCAACGCCGTGGAAGCCGTGACGCTTCATGACGCCCGCGAAGCCCTTGCCCTTGGTCTTGCCGATGACGTCGACCTGCTGGCCGGCTTCGAACAGCTCAACGGAGAGTTCCTGGCCGAGCGAGTAGGAATCGACATCGGATGTACGCAGCTCAACGACGTGGCGGCGAGGCGTGACGCCTGCCTTCTCGAAGTGACCTGCGAGCGGCTTGGTGACCTTGCGCGGATCGATCTGGCCGAAGCCGATCTGGACGGCGCTGTAGCCGTCAGCGGCGGCGGTGCGCAGCTGCGTGATGACGTTGGAGTCAGCCTGCAGGACCGTCACCGGTACGAGGAGGTTGTTTTCATCCCAGACCTGGGTCATGCCGAGCTTGGTAGCCAGCAGTCCCTTGACCTGGCGCGTAAGCGAAGTAGACATAGTTATCTTCTCTCCCTTACAGCTTGATCTCGATGTTCACGTCCGCGGGAAGGTCGAGGCGCATGAGCGAGTCGACGGCCTTGGGCGTGGGGTCAATGATGTCGATCAGACGCTTGTGCGTGCGCATTTCAAAGTGCTCGCGGCTGTCCTTGTACTTGTGCGGCGACCGGATAACGCAGTAAACGTTCTTTTCCGTGGGCAGCGGCACGGGGCCTACTACCGTTGCGCCTGCGCGCGTCACCGTCTCAACGATCTTCCGAGCTGAAACGTCAATGACCTCGTGGTCATACGACTTCAGCCGGATGCGGATCTTTTGTCCCGCCATGGCGTCTCGACTCTCTCTCTTCATGTAGAGCGCCACCGTGCGGTGACGTTCCTGGCTACGTACAGTGCGCCTGTTGTTATGGCGCTCCTCCAGCAGGCTGAATCCGGATACTTCCGGGTTCCTCACCCTGCCGAGGCTCCGACCCCCGCGCTCGGGCGTGTCGCGTGTCTTCTGCAAAAGAATGCGAAGAATCCCGCATAGAACCGAGCTTGTCGATTGGGGTGGGTTATATTTGGGCCAGCTTCCGCGGCGGATGCGACCCTGCGCCAGGCATTATCCTGACCGGGACTACAGCTCAAACCGCGCGCACAGGCGCTTGAACAACTCATTTAGTCTGCCAGATTATGCAGCACATTGCGAATCCGGCCCTGTGTCAGCTTGCCCACACGCCGTCCGGGTGCTAGCGGGAACGCACCCCCTCGCGTCTCAGGGCAAGCTTGGCCAACCGCTCCAGGTCCGCTGGGTCACCTTCACGCCAGGCGCGGACCGGGTCAACGGACACCTTCTGAAGCTGGGAGGGCTTCGCAAGGACCAGGGCCCGCAGCGCAAGGAGCTCCATCCCCCCGGCCTCGCGGCTCAAACGCCGCGTCCGTGTTGACCGTACAACGAACTGCACCCGGGGAACCAGCCAGAGCGGAAGGAGGACCAGGACCGGGAGCAGGAAGATAGCCCACCCCACGACGGCCGCGGCCTGCGCAACCGAGTTCTGCTGGTCCTGGCCGGCATTAATGAAAAATGCGCCGGCTTCCGCAGCGCTCAGGAAAGGCGCGCTTGCCTGGTCCCCGATGAGGGGCACTCCCCCGATGCGCTCCGCAGCATCACTCATCGACGAGTGGAAACCGATCCCGGCATCTTCCATGCCGCGCCCGAACACAGCGAGTCCCGAGACAGCTTCGAAAGTCGCGCGCGAGAAAAGCCAGGCGACGACGACGACAGCTATGGCACATAGATCGGTGAGGACCTGCCAGCCGCGCTGCAGGGGGACGCTTGAGTAAATTTGCACCGGATAACTCTACGGCAGAAAGACGAAAGGCCCCGCTGCGTAACGCAGCGGGGCCTTTCCAGGTAGTTCAGGAACTACTTGTTGATCTTGGTAACGCGACCTGATCCAACGGTGCGGCCGCCTTCGCGGATAGCGAAGCCGAGGCCTTCTTCCATGGCGATGGGCTGGATGAGCGCAACGGTCATCTCAGTGTTGTCGCCAGGCATGACCATCTCGGTGCCCTCGGGGAGGGTGATAACACCGGTGACGTCAGTGGTACGGAAGTAGAACTGCGGGCGGTAGTTGGAGTAGAACGGGTTGTGACGACCGCCCTCGTCCTTGGCCAGGATGTAGACGTTGGCCTCGAAATCGGTGTGCGGGGTGATCGAACCCGGCTTGACGATAACCTGGCCACGCTCTACGTCTTCGCGCTTGATACCGCGAAGCAGCAGACCACAGTTCTCGCCGGCCCAGGCCTCGTCGAGCTGCTTGTGGAACATCTCGATACCGGTAACCGTGGTCTTCTGGACCGGACGGATTCCGACGATCTCGATTTCCGAGTTGATCTTCAGGGTTCCACGCTCGGCGCGACCCGTGACAACGGTTCCACGACCGGTGATGGTGAAAACATCCTCAACCGGCATCAGGAACGGCTTGTCCTTGTCGCGGACGGGGTCCGGAACGCTGTTGTCCACAGCATCCATCAGGTCCTCGACGGACTTGACCCACTCGGGGTCCCCTTCGAGAGCCTTCAGGCCGGAAACGCGCACTACAGGTGCATCGTCGCCGTCGAAGCCCTGCGCACTGAGCAGCTCGCGAACTTCCATCTCCACGAGGTCGAGCAGTTCCTCATCCTCGACCATGTCGGACTTGTTCAGCGCGACCAGCAGGTAGGGAACACCAACCTGGCGGGCAAGCAGAACGTGCTCGCGGGTCTGGGCCATCGGGCCGTCGGTCGCAGCAACCACAAGGATTGCTCCGTCCATCTGCGCGGCACCGGTGATCATGTTCTTGATGTAGTCAGCGTGGCCGGGAGCGTCTACGTGTGCATAGTGGCGCTTCTCGGTCTGGTACTCAACATGCGAGATGTTGATGGTGATGCCGCGCTGCTTCTCCTCGGGAGCCGAGTCGATGGACGCGAAGTCCCGTGCCTCGTTGAGGTTGGGGTACTTGTCATACAGCACCTTGGAAATGGCAGCCGTCAACGTGGTCTTTCCATGGTCAACGTGACCAATGGTGCCGATGTTAACGTGCGGCTTAGTCCGCTCGAACTTTGCCTTCGCCACGGGTTCCTCCTAGAACGTTTTTAGAAGACTTACTCCCCAGCCACGCTTTTCGCGGCTGAAACTCATGCAAGTCTACTGGGGGCTTTTATTTTGGTGAAATTACTGTCCGGACGAGCCGGGATTACTCTCCGCGAGTCTTCTGGATGATCTCGTCGGCTACTGCCTTCGGGACCTCCGAGTAGCTGTCGAACTGCATTGAGTAGACAGCGCGGCCCTGGGTCTTCGAACGCAGGTCGCCGATGTACCCGAACATGCCGGACAGCGGCACATGCGCCTTGATGACCTTGACACCGCTTGCGTCCTCCATGGACTGCATCTGGCCGCGGCGGGAGTTGAGGTCGCCGATCACATCACCCATGTATTCCTCAGGCGTGCGGACTTCCACCTCCATCAGCGGTTCGAGCAGCACGGGCTTTGCCATGCGGGCAGCTTCCTTGAACGCCATGCGACCGGCGATCTTGAAGGCCATTTCGGAGGAGTCAACATCATGGTATGCGCCGTCAAGCAGCGTTGCCTTGATACCGACCACCGGGTAGCCAGCCAGGATGCCGTCGTTGAGCGCGTCCTGGATGCCGGCATCGACACTCGGGATGTACTCGCGCGGAACGCGGCCACCGGTGACCTTGTTCTCGAAGGCATACATCTCGCCCTCGGACGTGTCCATCGGCTCGATCCTGATCTGGATCTTCGCGAACTGTCCCGATCCACCCGTCTGCTTCTTGTGGGTGTAATCATGCTTCTGCACAGTGCCGCGAATGGTTTCACGGTACGCGACCTGCGGCTTGCCGACATTGGCCTCGACCTTGAACTCACGGCGCATACGGTCCACCAGGATGTCCAGGTGAAGCTCGCCCATGCCGGCGATGATGGTCTGGCCAGTGTCCTCGTTGAGGGACACCTGGAAGGTGGGATCCTCAGCCGAAAGCTTCTGGATAGCAGTGGAAAGCTTCTCCTGGTCGCCCTTGGTCTTCGGCTCGATCGCAACCGAGATGACCGGCTCCGGGAAGCTCATCGACTCGAGGACGATCTGGTTGGCCGAATCAGACAGGGTGTCACCGGTAGTGGTGTCCTTCAGTCCGATTGCCGCGTAGATGTGACCAGCGAAGGCTTCGTCAACCGGAATTTCCTTGTTGGCGTGCATCTGGAACAGCTTTCCGATGCGCTCCTTCTTACCCTTGGTCGAGTTCACAACCTGCGTGCCGGCCGTGACATGCCCGGAGTACACCCGGACGAACGTCAGCTGACCGAAGAACGGGTGGGTTGCAACCTTGAATGCCAGCGCCGAGAAGGGTTCCTCGGTGCTCGGCTGGCGCGTCAGCGCGGTCTCCTCGTCGCGGGGATCGTGCCCGACCATGGGAGGCACATCCAGCGGGGAAGGCAGGTAGTCGATGACGGCGTCGAGCATCGGCTGAACTCCGCGGTTCTTGAAGGCAGAGCCGCACAGTACCGGGTAGATCTCCGAGTTGATGGTCAACTTACGGATACCGGCCTTCAGCTCCTCGATGGTGGGCTCTTCGCCCTCGAGGTACTTGTTCATCAGCTCATCGGAAGACTCAGCAACGGCCTCGACCAGGGCTGCGCGGTATTCCTCAGCCTTGGCCTGGAGGTCAGCCGGGATCTCCTGGATCTCATACTTGGCGCCCATGGTCACGTCACCCTTGGAGTCACCGGGCCAGACAAGTGCACGCATGTACAGCAGGTCGACAACGCCGATGAAGTCATTCTCGGCGCCGATCGGCAGCTGCATGACGAGCGGCTTCGCGCCCAGGCGGCTGATGATGGTGTCCACGGTGAAGTAGAAGTCAGCGCCCAGCTTGTCCATCTTGTTGACGAAGCAGATGCGGGGCACTTCATACTTGTCCGCCTGGCGCCAGACGGTTTCGGACTGGGGCTCTACGCCCTCCTTGCCGTCGAACACAGCGACTGCGCCGTCGAGGACGCGCAGGGAGCGCTCAACCTCAACGGTGAAGTCGACGTGACCGGGGGTGTCAATGATGTTGATCTGGTTCTGTTCCCAGAAGCAGGTCACCGCGGCACTGGTGATGGTGATGCCGCGCTCTTTTTCCTGTTCCATCCAGTCGGTCGTTGAAGCGCCGTCGTGCGTTTCGCCGATCTTGTGGTTGACACCCGTGTAGAACAGGATGCGCTCGGTAGTAGTGGTCTTGCCGGCATCAATGTGGGCCATGATGCCGATATTGCGGACCTTGTTGAGGTCGGTAAGCACGTCCTGTGCCACGGTGTCTCCCTTATCTAAGGTGGAGTTCTGCTGGACCGCCGGTCCCCCGCACCGCCGAAGCGGTAGGAAAGACCGGCAGCGCGATTACCAGCGGTAGTGAGCGAAGGCCTTGTTGGACTCGGCCATCTTGTGCGTGTCTTCGCGGCGCTTCACAGCGGCACCCAGACCGTTTGAAGCGTCGAGGATCTCGTTCTGGAGACGCTCGGTCATGGTCTTCTCGCGGCGGGCCTTCGAGTAGCCAACCAGCCAGCGGAGGGCCAGTGCGGTGGAACGGCCCGGCTTGACCTCCACGGGAACCTGGTACGTGGCTCCACCGACACGGCGGGAGCGAACCTCAAGGCTTGGCTTGACGTTCTCCATGGCCTTCTTGAGAGCTGCCACGGGATCGCCGCCGGACTTGGCACGGGCACCTTCGAGTGCGCCGTAGACGATGCGCTCGGCGGTGGACTTCTTGCCGTCAACGAGCACCTTGTTGATCAACTGCGTGACCAGGGGGGATCCGTAAACGGGATCTACAACGAGCGGCCGCTTGGGGGCCGGGCCCTTACGAGGCATATTACTTCTTCTCCATCTTTGCGCCGTAGCGGCTGCGAGCCTGCTTGCGGTTCTTCACGCCCTGGGTATCCAGTGCGCCACGGACAATCTTGTAACGCACACCGGGGAGGTCCTTCACACGACCGCCGCGCACGAGCACGATGGAGTGCTCCTGGAGGTTGTGGCCGACACCCGGGATGTAGGCGGTTACTTCGATGCCGCCGTTGAGGCGAACACGTGCGACCTTCCGCAGAGCCGAGTTCGGCTTCTTCGGGGTGGTGGTGTAGACACGGGTGCAGACACCGCGCTTCATGGGGCTGCCCTGCAGTGCGGGCGCCTTGGTCTTGGAGACCTTAGGTGACCGGCCCTTACGGACCAGCTGGTTAATGGTAGGCACTTCTCAGTTCTCCGTATGTTGTCTCGAGATCAGATCTCTGCTGACTCCGCATCGCACCGCCGGCGCGCGGCCGGTTGGCGAATCAGAGCTTGTCAGTCGTTTGGCGTGCCTACGCGAGATAAGAGTAAAACGACCGTAGGCGTGCAAAAATGTGGCATTCGTTGTACAAGTTCCCTACAACACGGAGATACGTCGAAGACTCAAGCCGAAGACGCCGATCCACTGCCACACAAACAATTCCCAACAAGTCTAACAGATTGGGCGTCGTGACTGGAACGGCATGGTAAAGGGGCCCGGACTGCAGTGGAATCTGCTGTCCGGGCCCCTTCACTCACTCAGGAAGGAAACGTCTCCTAGCGGAAGTCGCTCGATCCCATGTCATAGTCATCCAGCGGGATGGCATGGAACTCAGGGCTGAGTCCGCCGTCGACACCTGCATAGTCAAAGTCGCTGAACGCGCTCGGACCGGTGAACAGGTTGGCCTTGGCTTCCTCGGTGGGCTCGACCGTGATCTTCGTGTAGCGGTCCAGGCCGGTGCCGGCCGGGATGAGCTTCCCGATGATCACGTTCTCCTTCAGGCCGAGCAGCGGATCACTCTTGCCTTCCATGGCGGCCTGCGTGAGGACACGCGTGGTCTCCTGGAAGGAAGCGGCTGACAGCCAGGACTCCGTGGCGAGGGAGGCCTTGGTGATACCCATGAGCTCGGGCCTGCCTGAAGCAGGCTTCTTGCCCTCGGACACCACGCGGCGGTTCTCGTTCTCGAACCGGCGACGCTCGGCCAGCTCACCCGGGAGCAGGTCCGAGTCCCCGGACTCGATGACCGTGACGCGCCGCAGCATCTGCCGGACGATGACTTCCACGTGCTTGTCGTGGATGCCGACGCCCTGGCTGCGGTACACGCGCTGAACCTCGTCCACCAGGAATTCCTGTGCCTTGCGCGGGCCGAGGATGCGGAGAATCTGCTTGGGATCAACCGCACCGAAGACCAGCTGCTGGCCAACCTCGACGTGATCGCCGTCGGCTACCAGTAGGCGTGCACGCCGCAGTACCGGGTAGGCGATCTCTTCGGAGCCGTCGTCCGGAGTGACCACGAGGCGCAACTGCTTCTCTGCGTCCTCGATGGTGACCCGTCCGGCGACCTCGGAGATCGGCGCGACACCCTTGGGCGTACGCGCTTCGAAGAGCTCCTGGATACGGGGCAGACCCTGGGTGATGTCTTCCGCCGATGCAACACCACCGGTGTGGAAGGTACGCATGGTCAACTGCGTGCCCGGCTCACCGATGGACTGCGCAGCGATGATGCCGACTGCTTCACCGATGTCCACGGTCTTGCCGGTGGCTAGCGAACGGCCGTAGCACAGTGCGCAGGTACCGACACTGGACTCACACGTCAGTACCGAGCGGACCTTGATGTCCGTCACTCCAGCCGCAAACAGCTTGCCGATCAGCACGTCGCCGACGTCGGAGGCAGCAGGAGCCAACACCTCGCCCTTGGAATCAACGACGTCGGTGGCCAGCGTGCGTGCGTAAGCCGAGTTCTCGACTTCCTCATGCAGGACGAGCTCGCCGTCGTGATTCGGTACAGCGATGGTGACATTCAGACCGCGCTCGGTACCGCAATCGTCCTCGCGGACGATGACGTCCTGGGACACGTCCACGAGACGACGGGTCAGGTAACCAGAGTTCGCGGTACGCAGAGCGGTATCGGCGAGACCCTTACGGGCACCGTGCGTGGCGATGAAGTACTCCAGAACCGACAGGCCCTCACGGTAGGAGGACTTGATCGGACGCGGGATGATCTCACCCTTGGGGTTTGCCACCAGGCCACGGATACCGGCGATCTGACGAACCTGCAGCCAGTTACCACGGGCGCCGGAAGACACCATGCGGTTGATGGTGTTGTCCTTCGGCATTGCACCGCGCATGGACTCGGCTACCTCGTTGGTTGCCTTGTTCCAGATGTCGATCAGTTCCTGACGGCGTTCCTCATCAGCGATGAGGCCCTTGTCGAACTGCGACTGCACCTTGGCTGCCTGCGTCTCGTAGCCCTCCATGATTCCGGCCTTGTTGATCGGCGCGGAGATGTCGGAGATGGCCACGGTCACGCCTGAACGGGTTGCCCAGTAGAAACCGGCGTCCTTCAGGTTGTCCAGCGTTGCCGCGGTGACGACCTTCGGGTAGCGCTCGGCGAGATCGTTCACGATCGTGGAGAGCTCACCCTTGTCAGCGACCTTGTCCACCCAGGGGTAATCCTCAGGCAAAGTGTCGTTGAACAGGACCTGGCCGAGCGAGGTTTCGATCAGCGCCGGAGTGCCTTCTTCCCAGCCTTCGGGGGCTGTGGTGTCAGGACCCGGAATGAAGTGCGGAACACGAATCTTCACGACCGAGTTCAGGTGCAGCTCGCCGGAGTCGAAGGCCATGATCGCCTCAGCCGGGCTGGAGAAGATACGTCCCTCCCCTGCCGAACCCTCACGCTTGGTGGTCAGGTGGTGCAGACCGATGATCATGTCCTGCGAAGGAAGGGTCACCGGACGGCCGTCCGAAGGCTTCAGGATGTTGTTCGAGGACAGCATCAGGATGCGTGCCTCAGCCTGGGCCTCCGGGCTCAGCGGCAGGTGCACTGCCATCTGGTCGCCGTCGAAGTCAGCGTTGAACGCGCCACAGACCAGCGGGTGAAGCTGAAGGGCCTTGCCTTCAACCAGCTGCGGCTCGAACGCCTGGATGCCGAGACGGTGCAGGGTAGGCGCACGGTTCAGCAGCACGGGGTGCTCGGTGATGATCTCTTCAAGGACATCCCAGACCTGCGGGCGGTAACGCTCAACCATGCGCTTCGCGCTCTTGATGTTCTGAGCGTGGTTGAGGTCAACCAGACGCTTCATCACGAACGGCTTGAAGAGCTCCAGAGCCATCTGCTTGGGCAGACCACACTGGTGCAGCTTCAGCTGCGGACCAACGACGATGACCGAACGGCCCGAGTAGTCGACGCGCTTGCCAAGGAGGTTCTGGCGGAAGCGGCCCTGCTTGCCCTTGAGCATGTCAGAGAGCGACTTCAGCGGGCGGTTGCCCGGCCCGGTGACCGGACGTCCGCGACGACCGTTGTCGAACAGGGAATCAACAGCTTCCTGGAGCATGCGCTTTTCGTTGTTCACGATGATCTCGGGTGCGCCGAGATCGAGCAGGCGCTTCAGGCGGTTGTTGCGGTTGATCACGCGACGGTACAGGTCGTTCAGGTCGGAGGTCGCGAAGCGGCCACCGTCCAGCTGAACCATCGGGCGCAGTTCCGGCGGGATCACCGGTACGGCATCGAGCACCATGCCCAGCGGGCTGTTGGTGGTGGTCAGGAACGCGTTGACAACCTTCAGGCGCTTCAGGGCGCGGGTCTTGCGCTGGCCCTTGCCATTCTGGATGATGTCGCGGAGCAGCGCGGCCTCAGCCTGCATGTCGAAGTTCTCGAGGCGCTTCTTGATAGCCTCGGCTCCCATGGAGCCCTCGAAGTACAGACCGTAGCGGTCGCGGAGCTCACGGTAGAGGCCCTCGTCACCTTCGAGGTCTGCAACCTTGAGGGTCTTGAAGCGGTCCCAGACCTGCTCGAGGCGCTCGATCTCAGCATCCGCACGCTTGCGGAGGTTCGCCATCTGGCGGTCCGCCGAGTCACGTGCCTTCTTCTTGTCCGCAGCCTTGGCGCCTTCACCCTCAAGACGGGCAAGCTCGTCCTCGAGGTCGCGGGCGATGGCAGCGATGTCGGAGTCCCGCTGGTCGACGAGCTGCTTCTTCTCGAGGTCGTGTTCGGCCTGGAGGTTAGGCAGTTCGGCGTGACGGTTCTCCTCGTCCACCGAGGTGATCATGTAGGCGGCGAAATAGATGACCTTTTCCAGGTCTTTCGGTGCCAAATCAAGGAGGTAGCCAAGACGCGACGGAACGCCCTTGAAGTACCAGATGTGTGTCACGGGAGCGGCCAGCTCGATGTGGCCCATGCGCTCACGGCGCACCTTGGCACGGGTGACCTCAACGCCACACCGCTCACAGATGATTCCCTTGAAACGCACGCGCTTGTACTTGCCGCAGTAGCATTCCCAGTCACGCGATGGGCCGAAGATCTTCTCGCAGAAGAGTCCGTCCTTCTCAGGCTTGAGGGTGCGGTAGTTGATGGTTTCCGGCTTCTTGACTTCGCCGTACGACCAACCGCGGATCTCTTCCGCGGTGGCCAGGCCGATTCGCATGTGGCCGAATGAGGATTCGCTGGACATATGGTCCCTGTCTCTCTTTATTCTCTAAATTCACAAAGTCTTATGGGTGCGGGGCGAGGAGGGGTGCACCGAACCGGCGTTCAATCGAACGCCGGCTCGGCGCTGTGAAAGCTAAACCTCTTCGACGGAACTCGGCTCGGCCCGTGAGAGGTCGATGCCCAGCTCTTCCGCGGCCCGGAAGACTTCTTCATCCGAGTCACGCATCTCGATCGTGGTGCCGTCCGTGGAAAGTACTTCCACGTTCAGGCACAGCGACTGCATTTCCTTGATCAGAACCTTGAAGGATTCCGGAACACCCGGCTCGGGGATGTTCTCGCCCTTGACGATTGCCTCGTACACCTTGACGCGTCCGTGGATGTCATCAGACTTGATGGTCAGGAGTTCCTGCAGCGTGTAAGCCGCACCGTAAGCCTCGAGGGCCCACACTTCCATCTCACCGAAGCGCTGGCCGCCGAACTGCGCCTTACCACCCAGCGGCTGCTGCGTGATCATCGAGTACGGGCCGGTGGACCGGGCGTGAATCTTGTCATCCACCAGGTGGTGGAGCTTCAGGATGTACATGTAGCCAACGGAGATCGGATCCGGGAACGGCTCGCCGGAGCGGCCGTCGAACATGCGTGCCTTGCCGGACTCGCCGATGAGGCGGTGTCCGTCGCGGGTGACGTTCGTGGAACCAAGAAGACCGACGATCTCGTCCTCGGTAGCGCCGTCGAACACTGGTGTTGCGACGGTGGTGGTGTCAATCTCCCGGGGAAGGTTCGGAAGGTTCTTGAGCCACTCGGGCTCGCCCTCGATCTTCCAGCCCTGCTTGGCAGCCCATCCAAGGTGGATCTCGAGGACCTGGCCGACGTTCATACGGCCCGGAACACCCAGCGGGTTCAGGACGATATCGACAGGGGTTCCGTCCTCGAGGAACGGCATGTCCTCGATCGGCAGGATCTTGGAGATGACGCCCTTGTTGCCGTGACGGCCGGCCAGCTTGTCGCCGTCCGTGATCTTGCGCTTCTGGGCAACGTAGACGCGCACCAGCTGGTTGACGCCCGGGGGCAGCTCGTCGTCATTGTCGCGGTCGAAGATGCGGACACCGATGACCGTGCCGGATTCCCCGTGGGGAACCTTCAGCGATGTGTCGCGGACCTCGCGGCTCTTCTCGCCGAAGATGGCACGCAGCAGGCGCTCTTCCGGGGTCAGTTCCGTTTCACCCTTGGGGGTAACACGGCCAACCAGGATGTCGCCGGCCTCGACCTCCGCACCGATGTGGATGATGCCGCGCTCATCGAGCGCGCCAAGCACCTCTTCGGAGACGTTCGGGATGTCGCGGGTGATTTCCTCGGCACCAAGCTTGGTGTCGCGGGCGTCAACCTCGTGCTCCTCGATGTGGATCGAGGTCAGGACATCGTCGGAGACGATGCGCTGGGACAGGATGATCGCGTCCTCGAAGTTGTGGCCTTCCCAGGACATGAACGCAACGAGCATGTTCTTGCCGAGCGCGAGCTCGCCCTGGTCCGTGGAGGGACCGTCCGCGATGATCGTGTTGTACTCGACGCGGTCGCCCTCGCCAACCAGCACACGCTGGTTGTAGGCGTTGCCCTGGTTGGAGCGCGCGAACTTCATGATCGGGTAGTTGGTCTCGGTGCCGTCATCATTCAGGACGGTCACCAGATCAGCCGATACCTCTGACACCACACCAGCTTTGTTGGCCGTTACGGCGTCACCGGCGTCAACGGCGGCGTTCCGCTCCATACCGGTGCCCACGAGGGGCCGCTCGGAACGGAGCAGGGGCACGGCCTGACGCTGCATGTTCGCACCCATGAGGGCGCGGTTGGCGTCGTCGTGCTCCAGGAACGGGATCATCGCGGTTGCGACGGACACCATCTGGCGCGGGGAGACATCCATGTACTCAACGTCGGCGGCTTCGACGAGAACGGGCTCGCCTGAACCACCACGGGTACGCACGAGGACCATGTCCTCTTCGAACTTGTTGTTCGAATCGAGCGGCGCGTTTGCCTGGGCAATCAGCCGCTCAACCTCGTCGTCTGCCGTGAGGTAGTCGATCTGGTCGGTGACGACGCCGTTCTCAACCTTGCGGTACGGGGTCTCGATGAAACCGAAGGTGTTGATCCGGCCGTAGGATGCCAGCGAGCCGATCAGGCCGATGTTCGGGCCTTCAGGAGTTTCGATCGGGCACATGCGGCCGTAGTGGGACGGGTGAACGTCACGGACCTCCATGCCGGCGCGGTCACGGGAGAGACCACCCGGGCCCAGCGCGGACAGGCGGCGCTTGTGCGTCAGTCCGGCGAGCGGGTTGTTCTGGTCCATGAACTGCGATAGCTGGGAAGTTCCGAAGAATTCCTTGATCGCAGCGACAACCGGGCGGATGTTGATCAGGGTCTGCGGCGTGATCGCCTCGACGTCCTGGGTGGTCATCCGCTCGCGGACAACGCGCTCCATACGGGACAGGCCGGTGCGGACCTGGTTCTCGATGAGCTCACCGACGGCGCGGATGCGGCGGTTGCCGAAGTGGTCGATGTCATCGACCTCAACGCGCAGCTCCACGTCTTCGCCGTCACGCTTGCCCGTCAGGGTGGTTTCCCCGGCGTGTAGTGCAACCAGGAACTTGATCATCGCGACGATGTCATCGATGTTCAGGACCGAGGCGTCAGAATCACCGAGGTTCTTGTCGATGCCGAGTTTGCGGTTGATCTTGTACCGGCCAACCTTCGCCAGGTCATAGCGCTTGGAGTTGAAGTACAGGTTATCCAGCAGCGTCTTGGCAGCCTCGACCGTGGGCGGCTCTCCCGGGCGGAGCTTGCGGTAGATATCCAGCAAGGCGTCTTCCTGGGTCTCCGTAGCGTCCTTCTCGAGGGTGGCGCGGATGGAGTCATACTCGCCGAATGTCTCGAGGATCTGGCCTTCAGTCCAGCCAAGGGCCTTGAGGAGCACGGTGACCGACTGCTTGCGCTTGCGGTCAAGGCGTACGCCAACCTGATCGCGCTTGTCGATCTCGAGCTCGAACCAGGCACCACGAGACGGGATGATCTTCGCGCTGAAGATGTCCTTGTCACTGGTCTTGTCCGCAGCGCGCTCAAAGTATGCGCCGGGAGAACGAACGAGCTGGGAGACAACGACACGCTCGGTACCGTTGATGACGAACGTACCCTTCTCCGTCATCAGCGGGAAGTCGCCCATGAACACGGTCTGCTGCTTGATCTCGCCCGTGTTGTTGTTCATAAACTCGGCCTTGACGTACAGCGGGGCCGCGTAGGTTGCGTCGCGGTCCTTGCACTCAGCCATGGTGTACTTCGGATCAGCGAATTCAGGCTCCGAGAAGCTCAGGGACATGGTGCCCTGGAAGTCCTCGATCGGAGAAATCTCTTCGAAGATGTCAGCGAGGCCGGAAGTGGTGGCCACACCCTGGAGGCCCTGCTTCAGCGCTTCTTCAACTCGCGCCTTCCAGCGCTCGTTGCCTACCAGCCAGTCAAAGCTGTCTGTCTGCAGGGCGAGAAGATTGGGAACGTCCAGCGGTTCGTGAATCTTTGCGAATGATAGCCGGGGTGCGGCGCCGTCGGCGTCGACCTGGCTGGTAGCGGTTGCATTAAGTGAGGTGCTCGGGGCGACCAAGAGGGATCCTTCCACAGACCAACAGGCGTGTTCTTACGATCACTCCCTGCACCGGTTAGGTGCCAACCTAACGCCCGCATTCGCTCATCGGATACAGCCCAGAGGGAAGCCAATGAGGGCAACCCGACTTTTCCGTTAAATGACGAATGCGTGGCAAAGCCCACCGCTATATGAAGGCTGAGGTTATGAGGGAAGACGCAAATATCTACTGTACGTCAGGGTAGCGACAATGTCCAACCGGATGTGGTATACGGGTTCGACGGCAATCGATCGCAGCAAGATGGTTTCAGTGAATGGTCATTAGCTGAAAAGCGACGGTGTGGCGGTAATCTTGAAGAAGGACGCGCCGGCAGCACCATGCGCCGTGCAATTCGATGACGAAAGCGAGCGGAACCTCCCATGAACAGTCCCGAGCAGAACCCCCAGGATGTTGTCATCGTAGGCGGTGCACGCACTCCGCAGGGCCGCCTCAATGGACAGCTGGCAGCCTTCACCGCAGTCGAGCTTGGCGCCTTCGCCGTTGCCGGTGCGCTGGAACGGTCCGGAGTGTCGGCCGCAGATGTGGACGCCGTCATCCTGGGGCACGTTGTGCAGGCCGGTTGTGGCCAGAACCCGGCACGGCAGACCTCCATCAAGGCCGGCATCGGCTGGGATGTTCCTACCGTGACGGTCAACAAGGTCTGCCTTTCCGGCCTCACCGCGGTGATTGACGCTGCACGGCTGATCCGCAGCGGAGAGGCGAGCGTCGTCGTCGCCGGCGGACAGGAATCCATGACGCATGGTCCGCACCTGCTTCCGGGTGCCCGCCAGGGTTGGACCTACGGCACAATGCCCGCAGTCGATTCCGTTGCGCACGACGGCCTCACCGACGCTTTCGACTCCGAATCGATGGGCGCGTCGACCGAACGCGGCAACACGGGCCTGGGTATCGACCGGACAGCACAGGACGAGGTCGCAGCATCCTCACACCTGCGTGCCGCGGCAGCAACAGAGTCCGGAGTGTTCAAGGACGAGATTGTTCCCGTGCACGTTCCGCAGCGCAAGGGCGATGACCTGGTTGTCTCCGCGGACGAGGGGTTGCGGCCCAACACCACCGTCGAAACCCTCGCCGGATTGAAGCCCGCCTTCGCGAAGGATGGCACCATCACCGCGGGGAACTCCTCCCCACTGTCCGACGGCGCGGCCGCCCTGGTACTGACCAGCCGGGAGAATGCGGAAGCCAACGGCTGGGAGATCCTTGCCGTTGTAGGGCGCCCCGGCCAGGTGGCGGGACCGGATAATTCCCTGCACTCCCAGCCGTCCAAGGCCATTGAGCAGGCTCTCGACCGCGCTGGGTGGAGTACCGCTGACCTCGATTTTGTCGAGATCAACGAAGCTTTCGGTTCGGTTGCCTGCCAATCCCTCAAGGACCTCGACCTGCCGCTGGACAAATGCAATATCCACGGCGGTGCGATCGCGCTCGGCCACCCTATTGGCGCATCAGGGGCACGGCTCGCCCTCCATGCGGCACTGGAACTGCAGCGCAGAGGCAGCGGAAAAGCCGCGGTATCCCTCTGCGGCGGCGGCGGCCAGGGCGAGGCGCTCCTGCTGTACCGCGACTGACACCCGGCGTGCCCTGCGGTGGCCCGCAGACCATCAGGCCGCAGACACAAAACAGCCCCGGAACCAGATGGTTCCGGGGCTGTTTTAGAAGGTTCGAAGAACCTACTTGAGGGTGACGGTAGCGCCGGCGGCCTCGAGGGCCTCCTTGGCCTTCTCTGCCGTTTCCTTGTTGGCGCCTTCGAGAACAGCCTTCGGTGCACTGTCTACAACGTCCTTGGCCTCTTTCAGGCCGAGGGAGGTGAGGGCGCGAACTTCCTTGATAACCGCGATCTTCTTGTCGCCGGCAGCTTCGAGGATGACGTCGAAGGAATCCTTCTCTTCCTCAGCAGCTTCGCCTGCGCCGCCGCCGCCGGGGCCTGCAACTGCAACTGCAGCAGCGGTGACGTCGAAGGTCTCCTCGAACAGCTTGACGAAGTCCGAGAGTTCGATGATGGACAGTTCCTTGAAGGCTTCAATGAGCTCTTCGTTGGTGAGCTTTGCCATGGCTAAAGCATCCTTCCTGATGTGGTGCGCGCGGCACCGGAGTGTGGTGGGTGAGAATTACTTCTCTTCGGGGGCAGCTGCTTCTTCGGCAGCCTCGGCAGGAGCGGCATCCGCGGCTGCGGGTGCCTCCTCTGCCGCGGGAGCTTCGGCGGTTGCCGCAGGTGCAGCGTCCCCGTTCTCCTCCAACTTGATGCGCAGGGCATCGACGGTGCGGGCAAGTGCGGACATGGGTGCCTTGAGGACACCTGCCACACGGGCCAGCTGGAACTCACGCGACTCAAGAGCAGCAAGAGCGACTACCGCCGTAGCGTCGAGGGCCTTGCCCTCGAAGTAACCGGTCTTGATGACGAGCTGTGGGTTGGTCTTCGCGAAATCCGTCAGGCTCTTTGCCGCAGCAACGGCGTCACCCTTGATGAAAGCGATTGCAGTGGGTCCGGCAAGCTGGCCTTCGAACGCGTCGATGCCGGCTTCCTTGGCTGCAATGCCAGTCAGGGTGTTCTTGACGACAGCGTATTTGGTCTCGGCGCCGAGTGAACGGCGCAGTTCCTTAAGCTGTGCAACGGAGAGCCCACGGTATTCGGTTAGGACAGCAGCGGTGGATTCCTTGAAATCAGTGGTGATCTCATCCACGGCCGAAACCTTTGTTGGCGTTGCCATAACCCTCCTTCCGGGGAATTGGTGCCGGTGATCGGCCCAATAAAAACGCCCCGCGCAGATGCACGGGGCTTGACCACTCAGAGCTTGTTACTCTCCGGAAGGTTTAGCTTCGTTCACCTGCGCTGGCCGCCCTTACGGGAACTTTCAGATGCACACAAGAAGCTGAACGAATTCAGGCAGGTGTTCATCGACCGACGGTCTTTGGTACTTCAACCTTACGGGACAGGGGCGGAGCGGCCAAATTGGCCGCCCTACCCCTTCATCCCGCGGACTCCAGCTTCTTCTGCCAGGCGGCGGTATATCCCTCAGGTGTGAATCCAAGCTCAATATTGACGTCAAGCATGTGCCGGTTCTCCTCGGCATTCCACGTGTAGACCTGCCGCGTTTCCGGCCAGACGTCGGGAACGGCAAGCAGGTTCGCCGCCTTGAGCCACATCCCCAGCCGGTGACCGCGGTGGGCGGAAACCACCAGGGTGTCCTCCTGATACGCCGTTCCAGGCTTCTCCGCGCGCCTTTCGAGGATGGTATGACCGACCAGGTGTCCGCTCGGCCTATGTAGAACGGCCCGAACGAGACTGCTGCCGCCCTCACGTTCAAGGCGGCCCTCATTCTCACGCACGCGACCTCCATCCCACACCTCTTCTTCCCAGTCCAGTTCCCCCATCGGGACGTCGGTGCTCATGGTCTTCCGCAAGTGTGCGTACTCCTCGAGGAGCTCATCGGGGCAGCGGTCCACCCAGTCCACTACGGCATAATCCGGACCTGCGATTTTGGCGGCATCAGCGGTAAGCGCTGTGAGCCGGCAGGAGTTCCAATTCACCGGAAGCACGCTGCACCGGTCCACCTGCGCGAGGGAGAATCCGCGTGCGGTGGCGAAACAGGCAGCGAGCGACGTCGACGGGAAGGCGCCTGCCCCTGTTGCCGGAGTGAGTACCCTGGCCGGATCGAAACCGGCCCGGTGGTCCGTCCACCCCATGATCGTGGAGCGACCGCGCCGCTGCGCATGGTCCTCGACAGCGGCGTAGAGGGCTGAGCCGAAGCCCAGCCTGCGACGCTCAGGATGGACGATGACGAACGCGTAGCAGGTTTGAAGATTGTCCGTGAGCGGTACGTCCACGACGGCCTTGCCCACCACCCGCTCCCCCTCAAAAGCAAGGAAGATGGCCCGCTCCTCGTAATGATTCGGTTTAGAGCTCTCGAACCGCGTCTGTGCCGTATGGCAGTGATCGTCATTGCCCCACACCTCACGTTCAATGAGGTTGCTGAGCTCCGAGGCGGCAATGAACGGTTGGGCCTCGGGTACATCCAGGGACTCCGGCAGCACGTACGGCCGAACACTCACGTCGGTAATGGTCATGGTGAGAATTCTCGCTTTGTGATTGGGGAATGTCAATCACTTTCTTGACTGCAATGGATCCCCGCTGGGAACACGCACGAAAAAGGCGGGTGCAGCAATAGCCGCACCCGCCTCAACACATCGAATCCCTAGGCGTCTGCCAGGACCTTGGTGACGTTCGGGTCAACCGAGATGCTCGGTCCGAAGGTGGTGGTGACCGTTGCCTTCTGGATGTAGCGGCCCTTGGAAGCTGACGGCTTCAGGCGGAGCACTTCTTCCAGCGCAATCGCGTAATTCTCGGCCAGCTTGCGCTCGTCGAAGGAGACCTTACCGATGATGAAGTGGAGATTGGAGTGCTTGTCGACGCGGAAGTCGATCTTTCCACCCTTGATGTCGGTGACAGCCTTGGTGACGTCGGGGGTGACGGTACCGGTCTTCGGGTTGGGCATGAGGTTACGGGGACCCAACACCTTACCGAGGCGGCCAACCTTGCCCATGAGGTCAGGGGTGGCAACTGCTGCGTCGAAATCGACCCAACCGCCGGCTACCTTCTCGATCATGTCGTCTGACCCGACGAAATCGGCTCCGGCAGCAATTGCCGCCTCAGCCTTGTCACCTGTTGCGAAGACCAGGACGCGCTTGGTCTTGCCGGTGCCGTGAGGCAGGTTAACGGTGCCGCGCACCATCTGGTCTGCCTTACGGGGATCAACGCCGAGGCGGAAAGCCACCTCTACCGTTGCGTCGAATGATGAAGGATTGGTTTCCTTCGCCAGGGCTACTGCCTCTACCGGCGCGTACTGCTTGTTCGCGTCGATCTTGGCGGCAGCTGCCTCATATGCTTTGCTGCGCTTTGCCATCTGCTCTTTCTCCTTATGCAGTTGTGGTCTACGGACCGCGCTGGGCCCTGCCACAGACATCCTGTGCCCGTATGGCACGGTGTCATTCTTTGATCTATCAGTGGTTGTCGATGTTAGTCGACGGAGATGCCCATCGACCGGGCGGTACCGGCGATGATCTTGGCTGCTGCCTGGACATCATTGGCGTTGAGGTCTTCCATCTTCATGGTGGCGATTTCCTCAACCTGCGCCCGGCTCAGCTTGGCAACCTTGACGGTGTGCGGCGTAGCCGAACCCTTCTGCACGCCTGCTGCCTTCTTGATCAGCTCGGCGGCCGGCGGGGTCTTGGTGACGAAGGTGAACGAGCGATCCTCGTACACCGTGATTTCAACGGGAATAACGTTCCCGCGCTGGGATTCTGTTGCGGCGTTGTACGCCTTGCAGAACTCCATGATGTTGACACCGTGCTGGCCAAGTGCCGGACCGATCGGAGGAGCCGGGTTGGCGGCGCCTGCGTTGATCTGCAGCTTGATGAGGCCGGTGACCTTCTTCTTGGGGGCCATGAAAGGGTCCTTTTCTTACATTTCGTTCCTCGGGACAGGAGCGTCCCGGGGATGGTGACCGCCATGGCGTGGCGGCCGGCCGTCCTGACGGGTCAAAGCGGACCCGTCGAAGACGAAACTTACTGGATCTTGGTTACCTGGTTGAACGAGAGGGTAACCGGGGTCTCGCGCTCGAAGATGGAAACCAGCACAACGAGCTGCTGGGATTCCGGCTTGATCTCGGAGATGGTGGCCGGAAGAGTCTCGAAGGGACCCTCGTTGACGGTGACGGACTCGCCGACCTCGAAATTGACCATGGCTGGTGTGACCTGTGCGCGCGCCGGCTTACCTGCCTCGCCGCCACTCTTCACGATGGTGTGCTCCAGCATCGAGAAAACCTCATTGAGGCTCAACGGCACGGGATCATGCGCGTTACCGACGAACCCTGTGACGCCGGGGGTGTGCCGAACCGCGCCCCACGACTCATCCGTGAGGTCCATGCGTACCAGCACGTAGCCCGGGATACGGACGCGGTTCACGATCTTGCGCGTGGTGTTTTTGATCTCCACGACTTCTTCCATGGGCACCTGGATCTCGAAAATGAAATCCTCCATGTCCAGGGTCTGGATACGGGTTTCCAGGTTCGCCTTTACGCGGTTCTCATAACCGGCGTAGGAGTGGATCACGTACCAGTCGCCGTCCTGGCGACGAAGCTTCGACTTGAACTCGGCAACCGGGTCCACTTCGGGTTCCGGAGCCTCCTCAGCAGAGTCCGCCTCAACCGAGGTTTCTTCGCTGGTAGCGGCGTCATCACTGGCAGAGGAGTCATCGCTGGGAGCGGAGTCATCGCTAGCAGCGGCGTCGTCACTGTCCGCGGGCGCAGCGGTATCAGCAGGGGCGTCTTCCGCACCTGCTGCTGTTACCTGATCCTCGGTACCCAGATCTTCCTCGTCGGTTGTGATCTTTCGTTCGAGTTCTTGCTCGGACACCTAGCTGCCTGCTTTCTGGATTGCTGTGCTTGCTCGATACTGCCTCTTGAGGGCAGAAACTAGCTGCCGCCGAAGACCCACACCGCACCGGCGCCGAACAACAAGTCCAAACCGGTGACGATGAGCATCATGATGATCACGAACACCAGGACGGTGATAGTGAACCGGATCAGTTCCTTGCGGGTGGGGACAACCACCTTGCGCAGTTCGGCGATGACCTGACGTACAAACAGGATGATCCGACCGAAGAATCCACGCTTCGGACTCTCCTTGCCGGCGGGGTTTCCCTTGGAGCTGCTTTCAGCCGTATCGGTCACCTTCAACCTCACCAATCCTGTAGGTACCTGAGCTGGCCGCACTGACCCATCACTCATAGAGCGTTCAACGCCGCACTGCCGCATGCTGTCCATGACGGTGATGCGCAGGGCAGACAGGACTCGAACCTGCAACCTGCGGTTTTGGAGACCGCTGCGCTACCAATTGCGCCACTACCCTTTGGAGTGAAGATTCGCTGCTGCCCCTACCCTCAGCAATACCGCTGCGCAGGCACGGACCATCATGGCGACTTCAACACCGAGGAACTAGTCTACGCAATCACGGACCCAACGTCGAACCGGACGAACCACGCGCGCTCGAACGCCTCCTGCCCCGTCATCCAGTGCGTCGCGACAGGCTGTGTTCAGCGGGTAAGCCCTAAGCTGAGACAAGGCTTACACCCGAGCCTGACCTCATCTCCAAGACCAACCCACCTCAACTGACGGGAAGACCATGACTGCCGCTGATGCCCTGTCCCAGCACTCCAACGGACGCGTGTCCCAGCGAATCGGCGCGATCGCAGAGTCAGCGACGCTGGCCGTCGACGCCAGGGCCAAAGCGCTGAAGGCGGCAGGACGGCCTGTAATAGGCTTCGGCGCCGGCGAGCCGGACTTCCCCACACCGGATTACATCGTGAATGCCGCAGTCGACGCAGCTCGTCAGCCCCGGTTCCACCGCTACTCCCCCGCAGGAGGGCTGCCGGAACTCAAGCAGGCTGTTGCCGAGAAGACCCTGCGTGATTCCGGTTATGAGGTGGACCCGGCCCAGGTTCTGGTGACCAACGGCGGCAAACAGGCAGTCTACGAGTCGTTCGCCACGCTGCTGGATCCGGGCGACGAGGTGCTGGTCCCGACCCCGTACTGGACCACCTACCCGGAGGCCATCCGGCTGGCCGGAGGAGTCCCGGTCGAGGTTTTTGCCGGCCCGGAGCAGTCCTACCTGGTATCCATCGACCAACTCGAGGCCGCACGGACGCCGCGCACCAAGATCCTGCTCTTCGTTTCCCCCTCCAACCCCACCGGCTCGGTGTACTCCCCGGAACAGGTTCGCGAAATCGGTGAGTGGGCGGCCGGTCACGGCCTGTGGGTAGTCACGGACGAGATCTACGAACACCTCACCTACGACGACGTCCCGTTCACCTCCATTGCGACAGCCGCACCCTCGCTGGGCGACCGCGTGGTGATCCTGAACGGCGTGGCCAAGACCTATGCAATGACGGGCTGGCGCGTAGGTTGGATGATCGGCCCGAAGGACGTGGTGAAGGCAGCAACCAACCTGCAGTCACACGCAACGTCGAACGTGGCCAATGTGTCACAGATGGCGGCTCTCGCAGCTGTGTCCGGACCACTGACCGCGGTGGAGGAGATGAAGAAGTCCTTCGACCGCCGTCGTCGTGCCATGGTTTCCGGGCTGAACGAGATTGACGGTATCCAGTGCCCCACACCGCACGGCGCGTTTTACGCGTATGCGGATGTCCGCGAACTCCTCGGCAGGGAGCTTGCCGGTGCACGGCCGGCGACGTCGGCGGAACTGGCTGCCCTGATCCTCGACACCGTCGAGGTAGCGGTGGTTCCCGGTGAAGCTTTTGGACCGAGCGGATATCTTCGACTTTCCTACGCGCTTGGCGACGAAGACCTCGCGACCGGCGTCGGCCGCCTCCAGGAGTTCCTCGGTTCAGCGCGCTGACTTGCGCGCTTGGCGCTGCGGCGGCCGCCGCGGGCCCTGGTGACCTGCGCTTCATCCGGCGGCCACC
>NZ_JAROKN010000042.1:0-25909 GCF_029455255.1 Arthrobacter vasquezii
GCCAGCGGGCCCACCAGCCGGGCCACCGCCGTCGTCATGGATTCCCTGCGGCCCACCGCACGGAGCGCCGGCAGCGCCACCAGCCCCACCCTGTGGACAGGGCTGATTTGGGTGAGCACCGGCTTCCGCCCGCTGCGGAGCGCCAGATCACTGACGACGACGGCGAGATCCCAGTCTTCGTCCAGCAGCCGGTCGCGCGCCGTTTCCAGCAGCTCCGACGGCGCGCGTCCGTCGAGGGTTTCGACCACCATCGACACGCGCCACGCGACTCCCGGGTAGGACTCACGGAGCAGGCGCGGCAGCGCATCAGTCAGATCCTGAAGCGAAGCCGGGTCAAGCGAGGGGGGTAGGACGACGCCGAGCGTCAGCTCAGGAACATCTCCGGGCTGCGGCGGGGGAGTATCAGGCACCGCTCAATGATCCACGTTTCGGAAGTTTCGTGCAGCTTCGGCGAGCTGGAGCGCATCCGAATCCGCCGTATCTGCGCAAAACTTCCCAGGGGGTCAGGCCGAGGCGAACACCTCGCGCTGAAACCGGATGTGCTCAGCGGCCTGGAGCGCGCCGCCGTTCTCATGCCCGTTGTAGGGGAAGACGTTCATGGATTTCGGCCCGGCGTAGGAGTTGTAGGCGGCGTAGACGCAGGACGGCGGACAGACGTCGTCGAGCAGTCCTACCGAGAAGAGCGCCGGCATGGTGGCGCGGGCGGCGAAGTTGACGCCGTCGAAGTAACCCAGAGTGTTGAAGACTTCCTCCTCGCGCCCGCGCTGGACGCCGAGATAGCGCACCAGCTCGCTGTACGGAGCGGTGTTCACGATCTCCGTTGCACGCCGGACGTGGGAAAGGAACGGCACGTCCACGATCGCGCCCAGCGGTGCATGCTCCAGGAAGGTGGGGGATAGGGCGGCGGAGGCCAATGCAATCGCCCCGCCCTGGCTCCCGCCGGAGATTAGCACCCGCGAAGGATCAACGAACGGGTGCGCCTGCGCCGCTTCGACCGCGCGCACCGCATCGGTGAACAGCCGCCGGTAATAATAGGTCTCAGGTGAGTCAATACCCAGCGTCAGGTGCCCCCCGAAGTGAGGCCCGCCCACACCGGGGTCGGGAGTGTCTCCACTGCGGTGACCGGCGCCCTGTCCGCGAAGATCCATAACAAAATGCGCGACGCCGGTGCTTGGGATGGCAGTCCACTCACCGAGCAGACTCCTGCCGCCGCCATAACCGATATAAGTGACGACGGTGGGCAGCGGACCGGAGGCCGAGCGCGGCCGGAGCATCCATCCCTTGATGGCGTGCCCGCCGTAGCCGGCGAAGGTGACATCCTCAGTGACCAGTTCTGAATAACCGGCTTCAACCTCGTCGAAACGGGCATCGAGTGAGAAGGCCGCCGTCTCCGCGAGGGTCTTCTCCCAGAACGCGTCAAAGTCTGCGGGTTCAATGCGATCCGGTGCGTACTGCTCGAGCTCGCGGAGGGGGAGGTCAAACTGCGGCATCTGAAGAATTCCTTCGCTCATTGTGTCTCGGAAGTATCACAGCTCACATTATTCTAGGAGTGGGCCTTGCGCATTGAGACGATTCAATTTACTCTCGATGGAGAGCGCTTTCCCGTGATGTGCACCACTGTACCAGCGGCCCAAAGAGCTTCACCTCAAATCTGAGCCGTTCCCAGGAGGACAAAGATGTTCAATAAACTTTCACGACGCGCCGGGTCCGGCGTAGCGCTCACCATGGCAGCAGCTCTCATGCTGACCGCGTGCGGCGGCAACGGCGGCGGCGAGGCCGGCGGCACCCCCGATCCGAACGAGGAAGTCACCCTCAACTTCACCTGGTGGGGCAATGAGGACCGCGCCGAGCGTTACAACGAGGCCATCGCTCTGTTCGAAGAGCAGAACCCGAACATTGACGTCAACGGAACCTTCATGGACTTCCCCGCCTACTGGGAGAAGCGCCAGACCGAAGCAGCAGGCGGCGGCCTGCCGGACGTCATGCAGTTCGACTACAGCTACCTGCGCCAGTACGGACAGAACGGGCTGTTGATGGACCTCACCGAGTACGTCGGCAACGGCCTGACCACGGACACGATCGAGGAAACTCTCCTGGCAACCGGCAAGCTCGAGGATCAGACCCTCGCTGTGCCCACCGGCTACAACGCCTGGTCGCTCTTCGAGAACCCTGCGCTGATCGAGCAGGCCGGCGTCGAGGGCTACGAAGGCGGCACCTCGTGGGAAGACTACGAGGCCTACATGGCCAACGTGAGCGAAGCCGGCGACGAAATCTGGGGCGGTACCGACTACACCGGCCGCATCCAGAACTTCGAGCTGCAGCTCCGGCAGGAAGGTCGCGAACTCTTCACCGAGGATGGCCAGCTGAACTTCACCCAGGAGGAACTCGCGGAGTTCTGGGCCAGCGCATCCGATCTGCGCGAAAGCGATGCAGTGATCCCCGGCCGCAAGCTGGAGGAAGTGGCCCCGAAGTCCGGCTTCGGCGCAAATCTGACCGCCAGCGAGATGACCTGGTCCAACTTCATGGGTGGCTACCTTGGGGACACCGGTGCTGAGGACTTGACCATCCTCGCACCGCCCACCAGCGATCCTTCCGTGAAGGACCTCTACCAGAAGCCTTCCATGCTGCACGCGGTTGGCGCTCAGACCGAGCACCCTGAAGCTGCAGTGGCTCTCGTTGACTTCCTGATCAACAGCCCCGAGGTCGGCGAGATCTTCGGCGCTTCCCTGGGCGTTCCGGCTTCGGAAACCGCTCTCGAAGGTGCCGCGCTCGAAGGCCCCGAGCTTGAGGTCAAGGAGTACCTGGATTCGGTGTCTGACCGCATCGGCGAGCCGCCTGCAGCTCCGATCGTGGGTTACGGCGCACTGGAGAACACCTTCCTGACACTCGGTACCTCGATCGGACTGGACGCTATCACTCCTGAAGAGGCCGCCCAGCAGTTCTTCGACGAGGCTGCCGTTACGCTCGGCAGCTGAACACCGACCTTAGCTATCACCGCTATTAGGAGCAGGCTATGACCACGGGATCGGCGCACGCGCCAACACACACCCGCACTACCGCCGAACCCGGCACCCGTCCGGCGGGCAACCGCCGGACGGGTGGGCAGCCCCGACGCAAAGGCAACAGGGAGAACGTCGCGGGGTACCTTTTCCTCTCCCCATGGTTGCTTGGGCTTTTCGCGCTTACTCTGGGCCCGATGCTGTACTCGCTGTACCTCGCATTCACGGACTACAACCTCTTCACAGCCCCCGAGTGGACCGGCCTGGGCAACTTCGAACGGATGGCCGGCGACACCGTCTTCTGGGGCTCGGTCCAGATCACCATGATCTACGTCCTTGTCGGCACACCCATCAAGCTGGCCGCCGCGCTCGGTGTGGCTATGCTGCTGAACTACAAGACCAAGGGCACCGCGTTCTTCCGCTCGGCGTTCTATGCACCGAGCCTCATTGGCGCATCGGTCAGCATCGCCATCGTGTGGCGGGCAATGTTCTCCGCGGACGGCCCGGTGGACAGCGGCCTGAGCCTCTTCGGCATCAACCTCGGCGGCTGGGTGGGCGTCCCGGCCCTGATCATGCCGATGATGATCCTCCTCGCGGTCTGGCAGTTCGGAGCCCCGATGGTCATCTTCCTGGCGGGCCTGAAGCAGATACCCACCGAGCTGTATGAAGCGGCGTCAGTGGACGGCGCGAAGGCATGGCGCAAGTTCCTCAGCGTCACCCTACCGATGCTCTCTCCGGTGATCTTCTTCAACCTGCTGCTCGAAATGATCGGCGCATTCCAGATCTTCGCGTCCGCCTACATCATCGGTTCAGGAACCGGCGGACCTGCCGGCGCCACCAACTTCTATACCGTTTACCTCTACACCCGCGCCTTCACGAACAATCAGATGGGCTATGCCTCGGCAATGGCCTGGGTACTCCTGATCGCCGTAGGCATCCTCGCGTTTATCCTTTTCCGCACCTCCAAGAGCTGGGTGCACTACGGAGGTGACACAAAGTGACCACGATCGAAACCAATCCGACCGCACTTCCACCGGTCGAGGCAAACCGGAAGCGACGCCAGCCCCGGCGGAGGACCGCAGCAACGGTGGCCTGGATCATCGGCATCGTGCTGCTGACCGCCGTCGTGCTCTATCCGCTCCTGTGGATGATCTCGGCTTCGTTCAAACCGAGCGCCGAGTTCGGTGCGAACAACAGCTTCCTGCCCCAGAACCCTACCTTCGATAACTTCTTCAAGGTCATGGAGGGCGTTGCCGGTATTCCCACCTGGAAGTTCTTCTGGAACTCCACCATCCTCGGCATCGGCGCGGTGATCGGCACCGTCATCTCCTCATCCATGGCCGCCTACGCGTTCGCCCGCCTGGACTTCAAGGGCCGCCCGCTGTTCTTCACCATGATGATCGGCACCCTCCTGCTCCCGTTCCACGTGCTGATCATTCCCCAGTACATGATCTTCCGTAACCTCGGGATGATTGACACGTTCTTCCCCCTCCTGGTCGGCAAGTTCCTGGCCACTGAAGCGTTCTTCGTGTTCCTTATGGTCCAGTTCATCCGTAACCTGCCCAAGGAACTCGACGAGGCAGCCCGCATTGACGGCTGCGGCCACTGGCGCATCTTCTGGTCCATTACCATTCCGCTGATCAAGCCGGCGCTGATCACCTCCTCGATCTTCGCGTTCATTTGGAGCTGGAATGATTTCCTCGGCCCGCTGCTGTACCTGAATTCGCCGGACAACTACCCGCTGCCGCTGGCACTGCGGGTGTTCAATGACCAAACTAGTGGTTCCGATTACGGTGCGACGGTGGCGATCGCGGTGCTGGCACTGCTGCCGGTCATGCTGTTCTTCGTGATCTTCCAGCGGTTCCTCGTCGACGGCGTTGCCACCCAGGGCCTGAAGGGATGACACCCCGCAGCGTCCGCAAACGGCGTGAACGACCCCAACCAGACGGCACCCAGCTCAAGTGGCCGGGTGCCGAGGGGAAGTTTGCACTGTTCGCGGAAGTGCTGTGGATAGGGATCCTTACGGTCGCCGGCGGCCTGCTGCTGGTCACGCTGCCGGCGGCGATCGCAGCCTCCAGCCGGCACCTCCACCGCTATCTGCTGGCCGAGCGTTCCACGCTCGGCCAGTGGTGGTCGGACTTCCTGTCCGCACTCCGCACCGGCTGGGTGGTGGGATTGACGACGACGGCGCTCGCCCTGGTCCTGCTCTTCAACCTCCTGCTCGCCGGCACCCAGGTGCTGCCCGGCTGGCAGGCGGTGTTCGTCGTCGGGCTCGTGGCACTGGCCGCGTTCGCGCTGACGCTGCTGCAGTCGGCGGTCCGCTGGACGCCCGAGAAGGGCTGGCGGCAGGCAGTGCGGGATGGGGTGCAGGCTTTCGGCTCGGACCCGGGCGCGATTGTCCCGCTGCTCGTCGCACTGACGCTGACCGTCATCGTGACCTGGCAGTTGCCGCCGCTGATTGTGCCCGGGATGGGCTGCCTTGTTTTTGCTGTGCTCGTTGTGAAGGAACGCGAGCGCAAGCGCTAGATCCTCAACACTCCCGAAAGGAACACCGTGCACTACGGCGGCGATTACAACCCCGAGCAGTGGCCTGAGTCAGTCTGGCCGGAAGATGTCGAGCGGATGCGTGAGGCCGGGGTCACCATGGTGAGCCTCGGGATCTTCGCGTGGTCGCGGATTCAGCCTGCGGAGGACGTCTACGACTTCGAGTGGCTTGACCGGGTCATCAATCTGCTGCATGAGGGTGGGATTGCCGTTGACCTTGCTACCGCGACGGCGTCGCCCCCACCGTGGATGACCGTTGCCTATCCGGACATCCTTGCCGCAGACGAGAACGGCGCACCGTACTGGCACGGAAGCCGGCAGCACTACGCGCCGTCGTCGCCGTCGTACCGTCGTCTTGCCTCGGCCCTGGTGCAGCGCCTCGCCGAGCGGTACGTGGACCACCCGGCGGTGGTGCTGTGGCACGTCAACAACGAGTACGGCTGCCACCTCAACCTGGACTACTCCGACTCCGCGCGCGATGCCTTCCGCGTCTGGCTCGAGCGGAAGTACGGCACGCTCGATGAGTTGAACGCTGCCTGGGGCACCTGGTTCTGGGCGCAGCACTACGAGTCCTTCGACCACATCTTCCCGCCGCGCAAAGCCCCCTACAGCCACAACCCCGGTCAGTTGCTCGATTTCCGCCGGTTCACCTCGGACATGCTGCTCGAGTGCTACACGATGGAGCGGGACATCATCCGCGCCGCCGGAGCAACGCAACCCGTCACCACGAACTTCATGGGTGCCTTCAAGCCCGCCAACTACTGGGAGTGGGCGTCGGAGATGGACGTCATCTCCGACGACTGCTATCCGGACCCGAACGAGCCCGAGAGCTTCCGTGCAGGTGCCTTTCAACGGGACCTGATCCGCTCCTTCAAACCGGACACCCCATGGCTGCTCATGGAGCAGTCCACGAATGCGCTGAACTGGCGGCCCACCAACGCACCCAAGGCGCCCGGGCAGATGCAGGCGTTGTCCATGCAGAGTGTCGGCCGCGGCGCGGACGGCATCCTGTTCTTCCAGTGGCGGCAGTCCCGTGCGGGCGCCGAGAAGTTCCACTCAGCGATGCTGCCGCATGCCGGCACGTCCACCCGTACCTGGCGCGAGGTCGTCCAGCTGGGCGAGGAGCTTGCGTCCCTGCCCGCGCTACCCGCCGGCTCGAAGGATGCCCGCGTGGCCATCGTCTTCGACTGGGAGAACTGGTGGGCCATCGAGAACCCGGACCACCCGGTTGTCCTCGATTACGTGGAGTGCGTTCAGCGCTGGTACAACGCCATCAATCGTCAGCACGTGCAGATCGACTTCGTGCAGCCGACGTCGGAGCTTGGGCAGTACGCCGTCGTCGTTGCACCCCAGCTGTACCTGCTGACAACCGACGGCGCCGCGAATCTCACGAGCTTCGTTGAGGGTGGCGGGCACCTGCTGGTCACCGCGTTCAGCGACGTCGTCGACGAGCACGACCGTTTCCGCGAGGGCGGGTTCCTCACCCAATTGGGCCCGTTGCTCGGTGTCACGCTGGAGGAATTCGGGGCCCTGGTGCCCCCTTCCGCCGCCGGACCGGGTCAGCGCACTGCCCCCATCGCCTTCGGCTCCGAAGCCTTCGACGGCCTGTACCTCGCGGAGGAGATTGCCGCCGTCGACGCAGAGGTGCTCGCATCCTTCAGCGGCGGGCGCACCGAGGGTCTGCCGGCCTTCACTGGTCGCAAGGCCGGCGCTGGCCGCGCCTACTACCTCGCAACAGTGCCCGACGACGACGGCGCTCGCCTGGTGAGTGCGCACGTGTTCGCAGGTGCCGGCGTCGTTCCTGTGCTTGAAGGGCTGCCGGAGCTGGTGGAAGCAGCGCAGCGCGGTGACGTGGTGACGCTGATTAACCACGGTACTGACGCCGTCGCAATCGAGGTGTCCGGTGTGGACCTGCTCACGGGGGAGGCCGTGGACAAGGTGCATCTGGAGTCGTTCGGGTACGCGCTGGTGCGCCGGGGGTAGGCTCCGATGCGGTCGAGTTCGCTGGGACCGCATAACCTGTTCACGACTACACAAAGGAGTGGACTTAGACCATGACGACCGCCAGTACCCAGGACCAGCCGACCGGCGATACCCCGATGCTTCCCGACGAGGGCCACGTTTCGGCAGCTGTGGCCGACGCGGTGGCGGAGCGGGCCGGTCACCTGTTTGGGCTCATGGGCAATGGCAACGCACATCTGATCAGTCGGCTCACGAGGCGCGGCTTCCCGTTCACCTCCGCCCGGCATGAATCCGCAGCCGTTGCCATGGCGGATGCGTATCACCGGGCAACGGGTGGGGTGGCTGCGGCAACCACCACGTACGGCGCGGGCTTCACCAACGCCTACACGACGCTCGCCGAGGCGCGCATCGCGCGGATCCCGCTCGTGTTGGTCGTTGGAGATGCACCGGCGGCCGGCCCGCGGAACTTCGATATCGACCAGACGAAGGCTGCAGAAGCGGTCGGGGTGACCACCCTCGTCGCCCGCCCCGGCAACGCCGCCGCGACCACTCACCGCGCCTTCGACCTCGCCCTGCAGACGGTGCAGCCCGTCATCGTCGCCATCCCGTATGACCTCGCAACGGCGCCGCTCACCGAACCCGAGCCCCTCGAACCGCTGCCCGGCAAAGCGGAGTGGCCGCCGGAGGGGACGGATCTGGAGCGGGTGGCCGAACTGCTCGCCTCGGCAAAGCGTCCGGTGGTGATCGCAGGCCGTGGGGTGGTCCTTGCGGACGCCGCAGGGCCGCTGAAAGAGATCGGCGACCGGCTCGGCGCCCTCTTCATGACCTCGGTCATGGCGATCAACGCCTTCGACAGCGAGTGGGACCTCGGCGTCGCCGGAGGCTTCACCCGCCGCCACCGCCTCGAGGTGGCGCGCAGGGCGGACGTCGTGCTGGTGGTCGGGGCCAGCATGAACATTTTCCAGACCCGGTATGGAACCCTGTTTCCGGAGGGAACCCGGATCATCCGTGTGGACAACGAGCCCGACGAAAATCACCCCATCGTTGTCGATTACATCCGCTCCGACATCCGTCCTTTCGTGGAGGGCCTCCTGGAACGGGTGCAGCCGACAACAACATCCACTTGGCGCCAGGAGATTCCCGAGGTCGCGGAGGCAGAGTTCCGGTCCTCCCATCCCATCGAGGATCCCGTCGAGTTCGGTCCCGATGGGCGGCTCAACCCGCGGGCCGTCGTCGCGGCGCTCGAGGACATCCTCCCGGCAGAGCGCTCCGTGGTCATGGACGGCGGACACTTCATCGGCTGGGCGCCCATGTACCTGTCCGTGCCCGATCCGCACGCCATGATCCTGGTCGGCACCGCCTTCCAATCCATCGGCATGGGCTTCGGATCCGCAGCCGGCGTGTCGGTGGCACGGCCGGACCGCACCACCGTCCTGGTCAGCGGCGACGGCGGCGGCCTTATGGGCCTGGCCGACTTCGAGACCTTCCTCCGCGCCACCCGTCGGGGCGTACTGATTGTGCTCAACGACTCCGCGTACGGCGCCGAACTCCACCAATATGCCGCCAAGGGCCTGCACAACCAGGCGATGCTCATCGACGAAGTGGATTTCGCCGCCGTCGGGCGTGCCCTCGGTGCCAAGGGCGCCAAGGCGCACACGCTCGCCGACCTCGCCGAACTGAAGACCTGGCTGGCAACCGGCGACGACGGTGTGTTCGTCCTCGACGTCGCCATCTCCCAGCAGGTGGTTGCCGAGTTCATGGCGGAGTCGGTGGCGATCAAGAAGTAAACCGCGTCCGGCTACTGCCCTGCGCAGTCGCGTAAGGCGGAAGCTTCATAGTCAGGCACCGGCCGGGCTTGTGCCTCCTCCAGCGTTTCCGCTATGCCGTTCTCCTCGATGTCCTCGATCAGCCAGTCCATCTCGCTAATCTCCCGCCGCTGGGCCTCGCTGATCTCGACGGCGAGCTGGCACACCCGCACGTCGGCCAGCTCGGCGCGTTCGGACCGGGTGATGGCCAGCGAGTGATGCGGGATCATCGCGCTCATGTAGTCCTGATCATCCACGGTGGTCTGGCTGCGGTCGAGGAAAGCGCCGCCGCCCAGCAGCAGGAGGCTGACCACCACCACGGCCACGTTCGCCTTTGTGTTCTTGTACATGTTCAGCATCCAGCCGAGCATGATCAACCCCATCGTGCCGCCCATGGCGAGTGTCATGAACACGCGACTCTCGCTGAAACGGATATGGCTCCATTCCCAGGAGCCGATGAACATGACAAAGTACATCACCACCATGGCGGTCAGGATCATAGCGCCGAACCGCAGGTACATGTTTCGCATCTGGTGGGATTTCCGCTCGTCCTGCCCCTGTTCGTTGGACTGCTTCTTCTCCGTGCTCGACATTGGACTCCTCCTTCAGCATCGGAGCCGGCGCCGCCGGGTACGGCTGCTCTTACCGGCTGTAATTCAACAGTAGGCTGATGAATCGATGCTCGCACCTGCGTGCCCGCCGCCTGAGGCGATCAACGCACGACGACGGCGCTCACCCCACCCTCCGCGGCAGTCACCTCATACGTGGTCGACGAACCGTCGGGGGAGGGCACCTCAACCCTGGAGCGATGCCCCTCCTCGACTGCGAAGGCGCTGAACTCGACGTTGGCTGCCCAGTCGTAGTCCGGCCGGTTGGAAACGCTTCCCAGGGGCAGGATGGTTCCTGGCCGAACGAACACGGGAGCTTCCATCACCGAGAAGGAGCGGCTGTGCCAGCGGGGGCCCTCAAGGGTGTCACCGGACTCGAGATGGGTCCACGTTCCTTCCGGGAGGTAGAACGAGTGCTCGCCGCCGGCCTCCAGCACCGGCGCAACCAGCAGGCTACTGCCGAGCATGTACTGCCGGTCGAGGTGGGCACACCCCTGGTCCGCAGGGAACTCCAGGAACATGGGCCGCATCACCGGGGTTCCGGAGGAATACGCTTCCTCGGCTGCGCCTGCCAGATACGGCATCAGATGCATCTTCAGTTCGGTGAAGTGCCGCAGCACATCCACCGACTCCTCATCCACGAGCCACGGCACCCGGTAGGAGTTGGATCCGTGCAGGCGGGAGTGTGATGAGAGCAGCCCGAACGCGATCCACCGCTTGAACATCTCCGGCTCCGGCGTGCCCTCGAACCCGCCGATGTCATGGCTCCAGAACGCGAAGCCCGAGGACGCCAGAGACAGTCCTCCGCGCAGGGATTCGGACATTGCGGCGAAAGTGGATTCGCAGTCCCCGCCCCAGTGCACGGGCAGCTTCTGACCGCCGGTGGTCGCGGACCTGGCAAACAGGACCGCTTCACCGACCCCAAGCTCCTTCTCGAGCAGCTGGAACACCGCTTCGTTGTACAACTGGGTGTAGTAGTTATGCATCCGCTGCGGGTTCGAGCCGTCATGCCACACCACATCGGTGGGGATGCGTTCGCCGAAGTCGGTCTTGAAGGAGTCCACTCCCTGCCCCAGCAGGGTGCGCAGCTTGTCCTGGTACCAGAGGACGGCGTCGGGATTGGTGAAGTCAACCAGCGCCATCCCGGCCTGCCAGAGATCCCACTGCCACACGGAACCGTCAGCCCGCTGCACCAGGTAGCCGAGCTCGCGGCCCTCCCGGAATAGGTGGGAGCGCTGTGCAATATAGGGGTTGATCCACACGCACACCTTGAGCCCGCGCTCGTGCAGGCGCCGCAGCATGCCCTCGGGGTCCGGGAACGTTGCGGGGTCCCAGACGAAGTCGCTCCAATGGAAAGCCCGCATCCAGTGGCAATCGAAGTGGAACACCGAGAGCGGCAGGTTCCGCTCGGCCATGCCGTCGATGAAGGACATGACGGTGTCCTCGTCATAATCCGTGGTGAAGGACGTGGACAGCCACAGACCGTAGGACCACGCAGGAATCCGCGAGGGCCTGCCGGTCAACTCCGTGTACCGGCGCAGGATCTCCTTCGGTGACGGCCCGTAGATCACGAAGTACTGGAGCTTCTGGCCCTCCACGCTGAACTGCGCACGGGAGACCACCTCCGAGCCGATCTCGAATGAAACCCGCTCAGGATGATTCACGAACACCCCGTACCCGGAGTTGGTCAGGAAGAACGGTACGTTCTTGTAGGCGAGGTCACTGGAGGTTCCGCCGTCCTCGTTCCAGACGTCCACCGACTGGCCGTTCTTGACGAACGCGCCGAAGCGCTCGCCGAGCCCGTACACATTGGTGCCCACGCCCAGGGTGAGCTGTTCATGCACAAAGGCGCGACCGGCGTCGTCGGTGATGAAACCGACGCTCCGCGGCACAGAACTGGTGAGCAGCTTTCCGTCGCCGGTGAAGTCAACCGTCCAGTCACCGCTCAGGCTGACGGACGCGGTGAGCGCACCGGAGGTCAGGGTTGCGTGCGTTTCGTTGACCGCGACGTTGACCGCGGGATGCGCGTCCTGCAGTTCAAACCGTGGATTGGGATCGAGTGCGCCCTGGAAATGCTCGATCGTCACGCCGATCACGCCTTCAAGCGGCGAGGAAAAGGAAACCGTCAGCTGAGGGCAGTTCAGCGCATCGCCGCGGGCATTGATCCGCTGCGTCGGCGCATAGATTTCCAGGCCGGAATCGGTGGCAACGACGTCGGAAATGTCCCGTGGGTGCAGGGCGGCGAGGCCCTTGCGGTACATCCAGTAACCGTCAGTGAATTTCATGCTGTTCCTTCAGATGGTGCGTTCAAAGTTGGTGTGCCGGTGTCGAAGCGCTTCTCTTTCGCGGACGGTTGAATCGTTACGAATGCGGATCGAAGCGTGTCGAAGCTAGGATGGAAGCCGTGGCCACCATGAATGATGTCGCCCGGGAGGCCGGGGTATCGCTGAGCACTGTTTCCTACGTACTGAGCGGAAAGCGAACCATCTCCGAAGAGACCCGGCTGGCTGTTCAGAGTGCAATCCGGAAGCTCGACTACAGCCCTCATTCCGGTGCCCGGGCGCTCGCCTCCAACCGCTCCAACGTGCTGGGCCTGATGGCGCCGCTTCGCGCGGACGTGAACGTCAGCGTGATCATGCAGTTCGTGGCGGCCGTGGTCACCACGGCGCGCACCTACAACCAGGACGTTCTTCTCTTGACCCAGGACGACGCCGGCGGACTGGAAAGAGTCACATCCCAGTCCATGGTGGACGGACTCTTGATGATGGACATCGAAGCCCGCGATCCGCGCATCCCCCTGCTCGCCAAACTGCGCAAACCGGTAGTTCTGATCGGCCTCCCGGATGATCCGCAGGGGCTCAGCTGCGTTGACTTCGACTTCGCGGGCGCCTCCCGGACGGCGGTCCGGCACCTGGTGGACCTGAATCACCGCAGTATCGGTTTCATCGGATCCCCGCAGGCCTCCCTTGAGCGCCACGCGACCTACGCCGACCGCGCCCGCAAGGGCTTCACCGAGGCCTGCGATGCCGCCGGTGTCAGCTCTACGCTGCGTGCCTGCGAGCCTTCCATGCCAGCCCTCACCGAGGCGCTCACTGCAGTGCTCGACGACGACGACGGCGCCGCCACCGCAGTCACTGCCCTTGTGGTGCATAACGAGGGACTGCTGCCGCTGCTGCATGAGGCCCTGGCCGTGCGCGGCCTGCGTATTCCCGAGGACATTTCGGTGGTGGTGATCGCACCGGAGGACGTGGCCCTCGCCGCAACGAAGCCGTGGACCGCCGTCTCCATTCCTGCGCACGACATCGGCCGCGCCGCCGTCGAAATGGTCATGGATCGGCTCAACTCGGACAAGCCGGTTGAGGTGCGGCTGATTGTCCCCACGCTGGTTCAGCGGGAGACCACCAGCGCGCGCTGACCAGTTTGCCGGCGTCATCCTTTCACCGCGCCGATCATGACGCCCTTGGTGAAGTGCTTCTGCACAAACGGGTAGACCATGAGGATCGGCACCATGGCGATCACGATGACCGCCATCTGCAGGGCGAGCGATGGCGCCACGCCCTGGCCGACGTCGATCTGCCCCGGCACGGACACACCTTGCAGCACGTAGGAGCGCAGGACCACCTGTAGTGGGTTCTTGGAGCTGTCATTGATGTAGAGCACCGCGTTGAAGAAGGCGTTCCAGTAGCCGACGCCGTAGAACAGCGCGATCACGGCAGTCACCGCCTTGGACATGGGCAGCACCATCTGGGCGAGGATGCGCCACTCGCTGGCCCCGTCGATGCGCGCGCTGTCGAGGATGCCGCGGTCAATCCCCATGAAGAATCCGCGCAGGATGATGATGTTGAAGACGGACACCGCACTCGGCAGGATCAGTGCCCAGTAGGAGTTGATGAGGCCGAGGCCGGAAACCAGCAGGTAGGACGGGATCATTCCGGCGCTGAAGAACATCGTGATCAGCAGGGTGAACAGGATCGGCGTATGAGCAAAGGAGCCCGGCCGTGAGAGACCGTAGGCGCACAGGATCGACACCACCATGCTGAGCAGGGTTCCGGTGACGGTGATGCAGACACTCACCAGCACGGCGCGGGTCACCACGCCGCCGTTCAGGATCTGGCGGTACGCGTCGAGTGAGAATTCACCCGGGATGAGGACGAGGCCGCCCGCCTGGGTGATGGTGCCCTGCGAGGAGATGCTCGTGAGCAGTATGGTGTAGAGCGGGCCGAGGACTGCGAGCACCACGAGGGTCAGGATCACTACCTTTCCCGCCTTGGTCGCAATTCCCGGTTCTTCTTCCCACGCGGGCCGCGAAGGACCGCTACGGCGGGGCCGGGCTGGCTTGATGATCGTTGTCATGACTTGGAATACACCCCGTTTTCACCGAAGAGATGGGCCACCTTGTTGGCGGCGAGAATGAGCCCGAGTGAGACGACGCCCTTGATTAGCCCGGCGGCAGCTGCGTAGCTCCAGTCACCGTTCTGGATGCCGGTGTAGTAGACGAAGGTGTCCAGCACCTCCGCAGCCTCGGCGCCAACGGCGTCGCGCTGCAGGATCATCTGCTCGAACCCGACTGTCAGTGCATCGCCGAGGCGCAAGATGAGCAGCAGGACGATAACGGATCGCAGTCCCGGAAGCGTCACGTGCCACATGCGGCGCCAGCGGTTGGCGCCGTCTACAGCCGCGGCCTCGTACTGCTCGGGGTCGATGGCGGCCAGGGCGGCCAGGAAGACGATGATGCCCCACCCCGCGTCCTTCCAGACCGCCTGGGACGTGATGAGGAACAGGAATGTATCCGGGTTGGTCATGATGTCCATGCCGCTCCAGCCGTTGGCCCGGAGCATCTGACTCAGGAGCCCCGCGCCGCCCAGCAACTGCTGGAAGACGGACACCACGAGCACCCATGAGAAGAAGTGCGGGAGGTAGACGATCGCCTGAATGGTGGCACGCATGGCCGGCCGAAGCAGGGAGTTGAGCAGCAGTGCCAGCGCAATCGGGACGGGAAAGAAGAACACGAGCTGGAAGCCCGTGATGACCAGCGTGTTGCGGACTGCGTTCCAGAAGTTCGGATCGCCGAACACCCGCGCGAAGTTCTCCAGGCCCACCCAGGGGCTGGCCGGGATGCCGATGAACGGCGAGTAGCTCTGGAACGCGACCACATTGCCGAGCAAGGGCACGTAGGCAAACACAACCAGAAGGACGACGACGGGAAGCGCCATCAGCA
Organism: Arthrobacter vasquezii; assembly: GCF_029455255.1. NCBI lineage: Bacteria > Bacillati > Actinomycetota > Actinomycetes > Micrococcales > Micrococcaceae > Arthrobacter > Arthrobacter vasquezii. The sequence goes on from NZ_JAROKN010000042.1 coordinate 15,137, forward strand.
CCAGCGAGCGGTCGCGCCGGAACCGGGCTTTCAGACCCTGCTTGCGCCGGACAGGCGGCGGGGCGGGCAAGGTCGGAACGTCGTCGTCGTGCTTGTCTGCCGCCCGGTTGCCGCGGCGGATGAAATCGGTGGTGGTCATGGCCGGTGCTATGCGGTCAGGAAGCCGGCGTAGAACTCGCGGAGTTTTTCGCCGCCGTTCTGCTTCCAGGTGGCAATCTCCGAATCGAGATCCTTGAGGCTCTTGCGGCCGCGGGCGATGTCCTTGGCGAGGTCGTCGAACGGTGCGCCGAGGGATCCGTACTGCGGCGGCTCCTGGATCTGCATGCCGAAGAAGACGTCTTCCTGGACGAAGGGGGCCTGGCGGGCTTCCCACTCGGTCTTGGCCTCGACGAAGCCGGGATACTGGACCTGCGAGTTGACGGTGGGCGGGCTGACGAGGAACTGGTACGTGCTCGTGACTTCCGCGCGTCCGAGGTCAGTCATCTGCGGGATGTTCTGGGCGTCGCGCTTGAAGTGCTTGCCCTCGACGCCGCTCGTGATGAGGAGGTTCTCTTCAGTTCCGAAGGGTGCGGCCATGAAGTTCGCGAGTGCCAGGAGTTCTTCAATCCTGGCGGTGTCCTCGGTCTTTTTGATGAAACTGAAGATTCCGGCCGGTTGGCCGCTGAATAGGGTGGGATCACCGCCGTCGGGCGCAAAGAAGTCCATCGGCTGCATGTTGAAGTCCGGGTTGGTGGGCAGTACGCGGCCGAGTGCCTCGTGCCAGCCGCCGACGCCGTCGACCGTCATCAGCGTGGCACCGGACTCGAAGCGCGGCTTTGCCTGCTGGGCGTTGCCCGCAACAGCGTCCGGGTGGACAGCGCCGGACTTGAAGAGCTTGATGATCCACTCGAGGGCGGCCCGGTATTCCTCGGTCTCGAACTTGTTCACCAGCGTGCCGTCCACGAGCTTCCACTTTGGGACGACCCCGTGCATGATCTGCGCGCCGTTCCAGACGTCCTCGGAACCCCAGCGGTTCTTCGACGGGTCAGTGATTTCCTTGGCGATGGTGATGTATTCATCTGCGGTCTTCGGCTGTTCGAGTCCCATCTCCTCGAACAGGTCCGTGCGGTAGAAGAACGCGTCATTGACCAGCGGCGTGGGCATGGGCAGCCCGTAGAGTCCGCCCTCGAAGCAGCTGTACTTCCACGCGGCCGTCGGAATGTTGGCCAGGTTGGGGTACTTCTCCACCTTGTCGCCCGCGAGGTAGGGGGAGAGGTCCGTGAACAGACCCTTGGCTGCCTGTCCAAACCGCGGCGGGATGTTCCAGGAGGGGATGACCACCCAGTCGGGAACGTCGCGCGGGGAGGCGAGGACGGTCTGGATTTTATCGCCGTAGGTATTGCCGTCATTGGCCTGGAACTCGACGGTGGCGCCAAGGCGCTCATTCACAGCCTGGTAGTACGCGTTGTCCGGCAGGCCGCGGGGAATGGCCCACCACGCGGGCGACATGGCCGTGTAGGTGCCGCCGCTTCCGGGAGGCTTCGGGACGGACTTCACCAGTTCGGTGGGGATGGTAGTGAATCCCGGCGTGGACCCGTTGACACCCGGGATGTCCGGCTGGACCAGGTTCATCGGAATGTACTTGGGCACCAGCTTGGCGACGGCTTCCGCCAACCCGCCCGCGGTCGTTGCCTGCGGAGCTGAAGCACCGGTGCTGCATGCGGTCAACAGTGCCGGGGAGGCGGCGAAGAAGGCAGCTCCGCCCAGCAGGCCGAGGAAAGACCGGCGACCGAGGGGCTTGCGGGTGATTGTGCCGTTCGCGGCGTCCGAGATGTTTGGCATGGTGCACTCCTTCGTGTCCAGGCGCGCCGATAGGGGCGCTTGCATGGTTGCAATCAGAATTGGCGGCGCGTCGTCCGGGTCGATTAGTCGAAGCGCTTCGATTGATCCAACCGTAGGGCATCTTTTGTCTCGAGACAAGAGGAAATTGTGTTGCGTATCACAGCGCGTAATGTCAGCATGGTGGTCGAACAGTGCTGTGCAAGCGCTTAAACAATTCTCCCAAGGATCGGAACTTTTTCGTGACCGAAACCCGTATGGCCATCCGTACCGCGCAGAGCATCCTCGCAACGCTCGCCCGGGCCGAGAAGATTGCTCTACTCCATCAGCACTCGCCGGCACTTCCCGACGCCGGTCTGGCCTACTTCCATACCGGCGCGGAGGCGGCGCACGGGGTTGCCTGGCTCGGTGACGCGACGGTCTTTCCGCAGACCGTCGGTCTCGCGGCCAGCTGGGACGAGGACCTGCTGCGGCGGGTGGGGCGGGCTGTCGGCGTCGAGATGCGCGCAAAAAAGGCCGCCGATCCCACCGTGAGCCTGAACGTCTGGGCGCCCGTGGTCAATCCGCTCCGGCACCCGCTGTGGGGGCGGAATGAGGAGGGATTTTCGGAGGATTCCGGGCTCACTGCTTCGCTGGCCACCGCTTACTGTGAAGGCCTGAAGGGTGATTCCGCCGAGCAGTGGCTGACCGTACCAACGCTGAAGCACTTCCTCGGGTACAACAATGAGCGTGACCGCAACGTCACCTCAAGCCAACTGCCGCCGCGCGTCCTCCACGAGTATGAGCTGCCTGCCTACCGGCTGCCCGTCGAATCGGGGGCTGCGGGCGCCGTCATGCTTTCCTACAACCTGGTGAACGGGCGGCCTGCGCATGTGTCCGACCTGGTGGCCGAGCATCTGCGCACGTGGCGGAACGGGGAAACGCTCGCGGTGGTGACGGACGCCGGCGCGCCGTCCTCCCTGTTCACAGCGGAGAAGTATTTCGACGACGGCGCCTCTGCCTATGCGGCTGCCCTGCGTGCCGGCGTTGACAGTTTCACGGACGACGGCGACGACTCCGCGCCGTCCATTGCCTATCTTGAGGAGGCGCTGGATCGCGGGCTCATCTCTGTTGCGGATATCGACGCGGCGGTCCTTCGCTTGCTCACGCTGCGTGAACGCACGGGTGAGTTCGAGCCCGACGGCGGCGTGTATGGATCCATTCCTGCTGAGGCGCTGCTGACCTCCGAGCACGCTGCGCTGGCGCGGGAAGCCGCTCGCAAGTCCGTAGTGGTTCTCCGCAACGCCGCTTCCTCCGTTGGAATCTCAGCTGATGCCGGTCCTGTCCTTCCCCTGGGGGACGAGCCGGGCGCCATCGCCGTCATCGGATCGCTGGGGGCCCACGTGCTGAGCGACTGGTACAGCGGAACTCTTGTGCATCCCGTGAGTATCGCGGAGGGCATTAAGGAGCGGTACGGCAGCGTGATCGCGGAGGAAGGGCTGGACCTCGTTGCGCTTCGCAGCACCCGCACCAACCGGTATGTGGGAGTGCCGGATGGCTCTGCGGCGCTGACAGCTTTGGCGGGGTCACCGGGTTCTGCGGAATCACTGGTGCTCAATGACTGGGGGAATGGCGAGTACACGCTGCGGTCCTCGGTGAACGGACGCTTTGTCTCGGGTGAGAGCGGGTACCTCCGTGCCACCTCGGAGCGGGTTGGTGGCTGGGTGGTTCAGGAGACGTTCGCGCTGCACCGCTCAGTTGAGGGCTCGGTCGCCCTGCGGCACATTGCCTCCGGAAAGTGGGTCCGTGTGGAGGAAGGAACAGGCAGCGCCGTGCTCGTGACGGGATCCGAGCAGGACGCGGACCGCTTCGCCCTGCGCACCATCCGGTCCGGAGCTGAAGCGGCACGCAAGGCAGCGGCGTCAGCGGATGTCGCCGTCGTCGTCGTCGGTAATGATCCGCACCTGGGCGGGCGGGAGACAATCGACCGCACCACGCTGGACCTGCCGCAGAGTGAGCAGGAGCTGATCCGGGTGGTGCGGGAGGCGAATCCGCGGACGGTGCTGGTGATCGTCTCGTCCTACCCCTACGCGCTCGGGGAGCTAGCGGAGGTGCCGTCAATAGTGTGGTCCTCGCACGGAGGGCAGGAGCTTGGGCGCGGAGTGGCGGACGTGCTCAGCGGTGACCATGAACCATCCGGGCGGCTGCCCCAGACGTGGTGGGCGCGGGATGCGGACCTCGCTGACATCCTCGACTACGACATCATCGGGTCCCGGTCCACCTACCACTACAGCACTGCTGAACCGCTCTACCCGCTGGGTCACGGGCTGGGTTACGCCGCTGTGGAGTACGAGTCGGCATCGTATGGTGACGGTGTGCTCGCGGTGTCCGTGCGGAACGCCGGTGGGCGGGATGTTCATGAACTGGTGCAGGTGTATGGCACCTCGGATCTGCCGGGCTACCCCAGGCGGCGGCTTATTGCGCACGCGAGGGTGTCGCTGAAGCCAGGGGAACGGACGGTGGTTTCGATTCCGGTGGCCGAGGAGAAACTTGCAGTCTTCAGCCCGGCTGCGGGGCGAATGCTGGTGGAGCCGGGAACGTATGACCTGCTGATTGGACGTTCCGCGGTGGACCTGCCGTTGGCGGTTGCCCTCGAGGTGTCCGGCTCGGGTAGTCCGGCGCGGACGCGTGGCTCCTGGATCCGGGCTGAACTCTTCGACGAATCCGTAAACGCCCTGCTGGTGCCGGAGACGCCCCTGCAGGGGACTGCCGTGACCGTCGCCGACCCCGCCCTGCTGCGTGCTTTGCTGACTTACCGCGGGTGGGGCGGGGATGCGCCGGCGTCGGTCTCGGTGCGCATTGCCCGGAGTGCCGGTGGGTTGCTGCGGATTGTGGTTCCCGGGCCCGCGGATACGTGGCGGGAATGGGGTAGGGCGTCCGTTGCGGCTGGGTACGCCGGGGACGTGGAGATTCCTCTTGCCGGGGGTTATGATGCCATGCCGGCGGTGGTCCGGCTGGTTATTGAAGGAGGCGTCACCGTGAGCGAGCTTCTGGTTCCTGCCGCCTGATCCAGCTCCGGTTGCTGGCTACTTTTCCTCGGGCGCTGCCGGTCCCTCGCGTTCCTCGTTTCGTCCCTCGTTGGCGTCTCCGTTGCGTTCAGCGGCTCGTCGCCGCAGGAAGCGCCGCGCCGGTCCGGCCCAGGACAGGAGGAGGAGAATCGTGAAGAGGTGGTTGACCAGACCGCCGAGCACCTGAAACGGAATGATCTGCACGAGCGCGGTGACAACCAGCACACCGAGCAGGACGTTCTTGATGATCTTGAGTGCCTGCGGGCTCAAGGGTCGCGGCCATTCGATCATTGCCGTAAGTTCGTCATGCCTGTGCGCGCGTTGCATCGGTCCCCTCTCCTCCCTTAAGGCTATCGCGCCGGCGTGCGGCCCGCTGCCCGTGCGGCCCTCGCGCTGCCCGCAGAAAATGCCCGGAGGTGCAGGGCTGCCGCTTCGAACCGGCAGCCCTGCACCTCCGGGCAGTTTCTGTGTCCGAATCCTCGGCGACTTATCCACATACCCCAGGTACTCGGCCCGCGAGGCCCAACGGCGTTCCATCCTGAGGAGATGAAATCGACTGACTGGCTCACCCGCGGGGACGCTCTCTGGCTCACGGAGACGCTCCTGGACAAGGGGCTGACCACGCGGAACATCCAGGCTCTGGTGAAGTCGGGCCAGCTCGTGCGGCTTCGGAGGGGCTGCTACATGTCAGCCCGAGCCTGGAAGAAGCTGACGCCCAATGCCAGCGCTCTCCGACTGGTTCACGCCCACAAGCACGCCACGGTTGCAACGGCTTCAGGCTCCGGAACGTACAGCCACGCTACTGCTGCCCGGGCCCATGGGCTCCACCTGTGGGAGGTGGACTCAGTCATACACCTGACACAGCCGTCGAACATCTCAGCCACAAGTCATGCGCCGGACGTCCGTAACCATCAAGCGCGGCTGGAGCACTTCGAGGTGACGCGCTGTGCCAAGCTGCGGGTCACGTCCCTGGAGCGGACGGTAGTGGATTGTGCCCGAATACTCCCGTTCAAGCAGGCGCTGATTATCGCTGAGCATGCGCTTCACCTCGGCGCAGATCCGGAATTGATCTGGAAGACCATCGACCGTTTGGCCGGCTACAAAGGCGTCGCCCGGGCCAGGAGGGTAATGACGCAAGCCAGTGTGCTGTCGGAGTCCCCCGGCGAAACGCTCACCTGGTACTTCCTGAGGAAGATGCGCCTGCCAATGCCGGTTCAGCAATTCACCGTCCACACGAACAACGGGGCGCATCGATTGGATTTCGCCTGGGAGGGCATCAAGCTCGCGCTGGAGTTTGACGGTCGAACGAAGTACTTCGACTATGCACCGACGGACGAGGTGCTCTTTCAGGAACGGCGCCGGGAGAAGGCGCTCATGGAGCAAGGGTGGACGTTCATCCGCATCGAGTGGAAGGACCTCTTCGACGAGGCTCGCCTTAAGGAAAGGGTGCTAAGCGCGATCCGCCGAGCAGAGCTGAGTCGGGCAGCGTGATGGCCCCGCGGCCGTCCCCCTAACCCGCAAAAACTGCCCGGAGGTGCAGGGCTGCCGCTTCGAACCGGCAGCCCTGCACCTCCGGGCAGTTTCTGTCCCGGGTCCGGTTGACTCACATCACATCTAACCCCTACCATTTCATTATACAGAAAGTTCCTTCCACATTACGGAAGAACGATCAGGCCGAAAGAACGCAAAGGGATCGACGATGACCTACACCGTGAACTGCTCCATCCTCCTCACCGAACTGCCGCTGCTGGAGCGGCCGGCTGCTGCGAAGAAGGCCGGCTTTGACGCCGTCGAGTTCTGGTGGCCGTTCGAAACCTCCACGCCGTCCGAGGCTGACCTGCAAGTCTTCGAGGGCGCGATCACCAATGCAGGCGTCCAGCTCACCGGCCTCAACTTCAACGCCGGCAATATGCCCGGCGGCGATCGCGGACTGGTCTCCTGGCCGGAGCGGCAGGATGACTTCCGCGCGAACGTGCCGGTCGTCGTCGGGATCGGTGAGCGGCTGGGCTGCATGGCTTTCAACGCGCTGTACGGCAACCGGATCGATGGCGTGAGCGCCGAGGAACAGGACGCGGTCGCCGTCGACAATCTGGCTTTCGCGGCTGACGCCGTTGCTGCAATTGGCGGCGTTGTTCTTGTGGAGCCGGTCAGCGGTGCCGAGAAGTACCCGCTGCTCACGGCACAGGACGCGCTGAACGTGATCGCGAAGACCGGCAAGAGCAACATCAAGCTCCTCGCCGACTTCTACCACCTGGCGGTCAACGGCGATGACGTTGCGCAGGTCATCGCGAACCACGCCAAGGACTTCGGCCACATCCAGATTGCCGACGCCCCCGGCCGCGGAGCTCCCGGAAGTGGCAACCTCCCGCTCGGAGAGTGGATCTCCCGCAGCCGCGAACTCGGGTACGAAGGCTACATCGGGCTCGAGTACAAGGAACCGGCGGACACCGCCTTCAACTGGGCCATCCGCGAACACGCCTCCCGCTAATCCCCACCCGCTCCCTAACCTCGCAAGCTCGGCCAGGGAACCTAAGCGGGCGTGGGCCCAGCACAACACTCAAGGACAAACAGAATGAGCAAAGTAACAGTCATCGGACTCGGCATCATGGGCCTGCCCATGGCCATCAACCTCGTCAAGGCCGGCCACACCGTCACCGGCTTCAACCGCAGCTCCGACAAGATGGACAAGCTTGTTTCCGAGGGCGGTTCAGCGGCAACCAGCATCGCTGACGCCGTCAAGGATGCCGACGTCGTCATCACCATGGTTCCGGATTCACCGGATGTCGAGGGCGTGGTGAGCGGGGACGACGGCGTTTTCGCCAACGCGAAAAAGGGCGCCCTCTGGATCGATGCCAGCAGCATTCGCCCGGATGTCGCGGTTGAGCTTTCCAGGCAGGCGCGCGACGCCGGTCTCAAGCCGCTGGACGCGCCGGTTTCCGGCGGCGAGCAGGGCGCCATCGACGCCGTCCTCTCGATCATGGTCGGCGGAGAGAAGGAAGACTTCGACGCCGCACAGGACGTTTTGGCCGCCGTAGGCAAGACCATCGTGCATGTGGGTCCGTCCGGCTCCGGCCAGACCGTGAAAGCCGCCAATCAGCTCATCGTCGCCGTCAACATCGGCGTCCTGTCTGAAGCGATCGTCTTCCTCGAGGCCTACGGCGTAGATACCGACGCCGCCCTCAAGGTCCTTGGCGGCGGTCTCGCCGGCTCCAAGGTGCTCGACCAGAAGGGCCAGAAGATGCTGGACCGCAACTTCGACCCGGGCTTCCGCCTGGCCCTCCACCACAAGGATCTCGGCATTGTCACCTCAGCCGCCCGCGAAGCCGGCGTTGCCACCCCACTGGGTGCCGTCGTCGCGCAGTTGGTTGCCTCGCTCGTCAACACGGGCGACGGCGGCCTCGACCACTCCGGCCTCTTCAAGCTGATCAACCAGCTGTCCGGCAAATAGACCCCAAACTTTCGTGCAGATCAGGCGAGCCGACGACGTCGGAAGTCACCTTAGCTGCGCAAAACTTCCCGAAGTAGGAGCACACCATGCCTAAAATGCGCGCTGTCGACGCAGCCGTTGCGATCCTGGAGAAGGAGGGCGCCACCACGGCGTTCGGCCTGCCCGGGGCAGCAATCAACCCCTTCTATTCCGCGATGCGCGCCCACGGCGGCATCCACCACGTCCTCGCCCGCCACGTTGAGGGCGCCTCGCACATGGCGGAGGGTTTCACCCGTGCCAAGCCGGGCAACATCGGCATCTGCATCGGCACCTCCGGCCCCGCCGGAACCGACATGATCACCGGGCTCTACTCCGCCATGGCAGACTCCATCCCCATCCTCTGCATCACCGGCCAGGCACCTGTGGCCAAGCTGCACAAGGAAGATTTCCAGGCCGTGGATATCGCCTCGATCGCCGGACCGGTCACCAAGATGGCCGTGACCGTCATGGAAGCGGGCCAGGTTCCCGGCACCTTCCAGAAGGCGTTCCACGAAATGCGGACCGGCCGCCCGGGCCCCGTGCTGATCGATCTGCCGATCGACGTCCAGCAGACAATGATCGAGTTCGATCCTGACACCTACGAGCCGCTCCAGGTCCACAAGCCGGCAGCCACGCGCAAGCAGTTGGAGAAGGCCCTGGACATGCTGACGGCGGCTGAGAAGCCTCTGATCGTGGCCGGCGGCGGCATCATCAACGCCAACGCCTCCGAGCAGTTGGTGGAGCTCGCCGAACTGCTGAACATCCCCGTCATCCCGACCCTCATGGGCTGGGGCACCATCCCCGACGACCACGAGCTGATGGCAGGCATGGTCGGCCTGCAGACCTCGCACCGCTACGGCAATGCGACCATGCTGGAGTCGGACTTCGTGATCGGCATCGGCAACCGGTGGGCCAACCGCCACACCGGCGCCCTGGACGTCTACACCAAGGGCCGCACGTTCGTGCACATCGACATCGAGCCCACGCAGATCGGCCGCGTCTTCGCGCCGGACTTCGGCATCGTGTCCGACGCCGGTGCCGCCCTCAGCGGTCTGGTCGAGGTTGCCCGCGAACGCAAGGAGCAGCAGGGCCTGCCGGACTGGAACGCCTGGGTGAAAGACTGCGCGCAGCGGAAGTCCATGCTGCAGCGCAAGACCAACTTCACCAACGTTCCGGTCAAGCCGCAGCGTGTGTACCAGGAGATGAACAGCGCCTTCGGCCGGGACACCCGTTACGTTTCGACCATCGGGCTTTCCCAGATCGCCGGCGCGCAGTTCCTGCACGTCTACGAGGCGCGCAACTGGATCAACTGCGGCCAGGCGGGCCCGCTGGGGTGGACCCTTCCCGCAGCGCTGGGCGTGGCCCAGGCAAGTCCGGGGGAGACCGTCGTCGCGCTTTCCGGCGATTACGACTTCCAGTTCATGATCGAAGAGCTGGCCGTCGGCGCCCAGTTCCAGCTGCCGTACATCCACGTAGTTGTGAACAACTCCTACCTCGGCCTCATCCGCCAGGCGCAGCGCGGGTTCGAGATGGACTACCACGTGTCCCTCGCCTTCGAGAACGTGAATGCACCCGAGCTTGACGGCTACGGCGTGGACCACATCAAGGTCGCTGAGGGCCTCGGCTGCAAGGCGATCCGCGTCCGTGAGGCTGATGATCTGCAGGGTGCTTTCGAGAAGGCCCGCGCCCTCATGCAGGAGTACCGCGTGCCGGTGGTCGTGGAGGTCATCCTCGAACGCGTCACCAACATCTCGATGGGCGCCGCGGGAATCGACGCAATCAACGAGTTCGAGGACCTTGCCGAATCCTCCGACGACGCCCCCACCGCCATCTCCCTGCTCGTCTAGAGGACTGGTTCAATAGCGTCATGCGAATCGTCATTGCACCGGACAAGTTCAAGGGCTCGCTCACGGCTCCCGAGGTGGCAGAACGGCTACGTGCCGGGCTGCTGACAGCGGACCCGGCGCTCACAGTGGACACTGTCCCAGTGGCCGACGGCGGTGAGGGCACACTCGATGCCGCCCTCGCCGCCGGGTTCGACCGCCATACGGTTCCAGTCTCCGGACCGACGGGCGAACCAATCGAAGCTCCGATTGCCATTCGCGGTTCCACGGCGGTGATCGAGATGGCGCTCGCGTCCGGCCTTGCCGTTCTCCCCGGGGGAGTGCTGCGGGCCCGCGAAGCGACCAGTCTCGGCACCGGTGAACTGATCCGCTACGCGCTTGACTCCGACTGCACCAGCATTGTGCTGGGCGTCGGCGGCAGCGCGAACACAGACGGCGGCGCCGGGATGCTTACCGGCCTCGGCGCCGCTTTGCTTCGACCGTGAAGTTGGAGACACCGATTGAATGGACGCGGCCGCGCTTCTGCAATTCAACGAGCGCCTTCCATGTGTCCACATACTTGCCCTGCTTTGGCTGGAGCCAATGGATCAGGTAGAGG